>NZ_JFJW01000063.1:6232-13454 GCF_000611125.1 Cupriavidus sp. SK-4 | reverse complement strand
GTGCGCCCTGCCGGGCGCACCCAAAGAAAAACGGCCGGGAAATCCCGGCCGTCTCTGCTCGATCAGTGTGCAGCGCTGTCGTTCAGGCAAACCCCGCCTGATGCGCCTGCTGGTCGGCGTGGTACGAACTGCGCACCATCGCGCCCACCGCAGCGTGGGTGAAGCCCATCTTGTAAGCCTCTTCCTCGAACATCTTGAAGGTGTCGGGATGCACGTAGCGCAGCACCGGCAGGTGGTGGTTCGACGGCGCCAGGTACTGGCCGATGGTCAGCATGTCGATGTCGTGGGCGCGCATGTCGCGCATGACCTCGAGGATTTCCTCGTCGGTCTCGCCCAGCCCCACCATCAGGCCGGACTTGGTCGGCACGTTGGGGTTGCGGCGCTTGAATTCCTGCAGCAGCTTGAGCGAGTGCTCATAGTCCGCGCCCGGGCGGGCCTGCTTGTACAGGCGCGGCACGGTTTCCATGTTGTGGTTCATCACGTCCGGCGGGCACGCCTGCAGGATGTCGAGCGCCTTGTCCAGGCGGCCACGGAAGTCGGGCACCAGCACTTCGATGCGGGTAACGGGCGACAGCTCGCGCGTCTGCGAGATGCAGTCGACATAGTGCTGGGCGCCGCCGTCACGCAGGTCGTCGCGGTCGACGCTGGTGATCACCACGTAGTTCAGCTTGAGCTGGGCAATGGTGCGGGCCAGGTTGCCCGGCTCGTTCACATCCAGCGGATCGGGGCGGCCGTGGCCCACGTCGCAGAACGGGCAGCGGCGCGTGCACTTGTCACCCATGATCATGAAGGTGGCGGTACCCTTGCCGAAGCACTCGCCGATATTGGGGCAGCTGGCTTCCTCGCACACCGTCACCAGGTTGTTGGCGCGCAGGATGTCCTTGATCTCGTAGAAGCGTGAGCTGCCAGTGGCGGCCTTGACGCGGATCCAGTCAGGCTTCTTGAGCTTTTCGGCCGGCACGATCTTGATGGGGATGCGTGCGGTCTTGTCGGCCGACTTCTGCTTGCGGGTCGGGTCATACTGCTCCGCGGGGGACTGCGGGGCTTCGCTGGAAGTGGCGATCAGGGCGTCGCTCATACATTTCTCCGCACGCGCTCAGCGTGCATTTCGCTTTTGACTAGGAGGCCAGGGCCGTCTCACCCGGCTGCTTCGCTTCAGCCGGGGCGGCAGTTCCTTCGGCAGCCAGCGCGCGGGCTTCGTGCGCTGCCAGCACCTCGCACAATGCTGCCGCCAGGCGCAGTGCGATTTCCGGTTGTTGTGCCGCGGTCACGGGCAAGGGGGCGCCGTTGGCATCCGCCGCCGCGAAGGTGGCGCCCGCGCTGGCCATGTCGACTGTTTCCAGCCCGGCATAGCCGCAGGGATTGATGCGCAGGAACGGCGACAGGTCCATCTGCACGTTGAGGCTGACGCCGTGGTAGCTGCAGCCGTTGCGGATCTTGAGGCCGAGCGCGGCAATCTTTGCGCCCTGGTGCGGCCCGTCAGACAGGTAGATGCCGGGGGCGCCGGCCTTGCGTTCGGCTGCGAGATTATACGCTGCGAGCGTGTCCAGCACCGCCTGCTCGATGCCGTGCACCAGTTCGCGCACCATCAGGTGGCGGCGGCGCAGATCGAGCAGCAGGTAGGCCACGACCTGGCCGGGACCGTGATAAGTGATCTGCCCGCCACGATCGATCTGCACGACCGGGATGTTGTCATCCGGCGACAGTAGGTGTGCGGGATCGCCCGCCTGGCCCAGCGTGTAGACCGGCGGATGCTCGACCAGCCAGACCTGGTCGGGCGTCTCGGGCGTGCGTGCGGCGGTGAAGGCGCGCATCGCGTCGAAACACGGCTGATAGTCCTCGCGGCCGCGTTCGATGACTTGAATCGGATGCATGGCGAGAGTGTAACGAAAAGGGCCGGCTTGCGCCGGCCCTGCCTCGGTCACTTCTGCTGCCCGCTCAGGGCGTGGTCCGGCGGGAATCGTCCGATGCGTCACGCGACCAGACCAGGCGCAGATGCCCCCGGCTGCGGTGTGATGCGGACGATGCCCCGCCGGCCTTCGCCTCAGGATGCGGTGACCTGGTCCTGGTTAGGCGTCCACTCCGTGCCTCGAACCAGGCGGCGCAGGCTGCGGTACACCAGGTGCGGCACGTCAGCCAGCGCCAGCGCCGGGCGGCGCGCTTCCGCGATCAGGGCGAGGCGCACCGGGTGCAGCGCACGAGGGTCTACACTCAGCACCACCTCGTCACCCGAGCGCAACAGCAGGCTGCCGCCACAACGCAGCCAGTAGTCCTCTGAATCTTTCTCGCGGGTCAGCCATACATCGGTGCCGCGGGCCTCTTCGACATGCAGGCGCTGGGCAGCATGCACCGACAGCGTGGTGACTTCGCCAGGATTCAGTGTGAACACGGTCGTTGTGAGCACGGTTTTCATGATGGTTCTCCGTTCAGCCGGCCTCGGCGGGGATACGCCAGACACAGTACGAATTCGCGGCGGGGCACCGAAACTGGCCCGGCAAGGGGACCAGGCCAGTTAAATCCTATGAATATCGCCGTGAAGTAAATGACTACTGCGGGGGCCGGTGATGGAATATTAGTGATTGCCCGGCCACTATCAAAACGATATATTTTCTTTGTTCTTGTTAGTCAAACTCACATACACACGACCGCCTGGAGACCACCATGGCCTGGAAAAGCGCCTGGGAAAAGGACCTGCCGCGCGGCTGGCACCGCGAGCTGCCGCGCCTGCCGGCGCTGACCGCGCTGCGCGCCTTCGAGGCCGCGGCGCGGCACGAGAGCTTTTCGCGCGCGGCCACGGAGCTGTTTGTCACGCACGGCGCGGTCAGCCACCAGATCCGTGCGCTGGAAGAAGAACTGGGCATGCCGCTGTTCGAGCGCCACGGCAAGCGCGTGGCGCTGACGCCGTCGGGGCGCCTCTATGCCGAGCGCGTGCGTGACGCGCTGCTGCAGATCGCCGATGCCACGCGCGCGCTGCAGGCCGGCAACCGCGACAAGCGCCTGACCATCAGCACCATGCCGTCGTTTGCCGCGCGCTGGCTGACGCCGCGCATCGGCAGCTTTATCGAGCGCCACCCGGAGCTGGATGTCGAACTGCTGTCGTCGAACACGCTGGTCAACTTCGCGCATGAGGAAGTCGATATCGCGCTGCGCATGGGCAGCGGCGACTATCCCGGCCTGTATGTGGAACGGCTGCTGGACGACGTCTTCTTCCCGGTCTGCAGCCCCGGCTTCAATGGCGGACGGCTGCCCGAGCGGCCGCAGGACATGGCGGGGCTGCCGCTGCTGCGCGGCGAGGGCGATCCGTGGAAGCCATGGTTCGAGGCCGCCGGGCTGGACTGGCCCGAGCCGCGCAAGGGGCTGCTGCTGGAAGATTCCTCGCTGCTGCTGCAGGCCGCGTCCGAAGGCCAGGGCATTGCGCTGATCCGCTCCTCGCTGGCCTACAACGACCTGCTGGCCGGGCGCGTGGTGCGGCTGTTCGATGTCAGCATCCCCTGTCCATGGCTGCTGTACTTCGTATGCGCGCCGGGCTCATTGAACCTGCCCAAGGTGCAGGCGTTCCGCGGCTGGCTGCTGCCCGAGATCGAGCGCTTCCGCGAGGTGCTGGCGCAATGGGAGTGAACTAGTCTTCCGACGCTTCGCCGGAGTCAGCAGGATCGGCGGCCGCGTCAGCTGCCGGCTTGGCGCGGGCCCGGCCGGCCCGCGGATGGGCCTTGTCGTAGATCCTCGCCAGGTGCTGGAAATCGAGCGCGGTATAGACCTGCGTGGTCGAGATGCTGGCATGGCCCAGCATCTCCTGCACCGCGCGCAGGTCGCCCGATGACTGCAGCACGTGGGTGGCAAACGAATGCCGCAGCATATGCGGATGCACATCGGCCGGCACGCCGGCGCGCAGCGCCTGCTGCTTGAGCCGCAACTGCACCGTGCGCATCGACAGGCGCCGCCCGCGCGGGCCGAGGAACAGGGCGTGGGCATCCTCCGGCAAGGCGCCCGGGCGCAGCAGCGTGTCGCGCACCGCCAGCCAGGCGCGCAGCGCCTCGACGGCCTTGCTGCCGACCGGCACCGAGCGCTGGCGCGAACCCTTGCCGGTCACGGTGACTTCCGCCCCGGCCAGGTCGAGCCAGCCGCTGGAGCGGTAGCCGTCGGCATCGGCATAGCGCAGGTCCAGCTGCACCAGTTCGGACAGCCGCAGCCCGCTTGAATAGAACAACTCATGGACCGCATGGTCACGCAGTGCCTGGGCATCGGTGCCGGCAGGATGCGCGACCAGTGCCACCGCATGTTCGACCGACAAGGCCTTGGGCAGCGCGTGGCCCGAGCGCGGCGCGCGCACGCCGTCGACCGGGTTCACCGTGACGCCATGGCCGTGGCGCGCCGCCCACTGGAAGAAACCGCGCCAGGCCGACAATGTGCGCGCAATGCTGGTGCCGACCAGCCCGGCGCCATGCAGCCGCGCGGCAAAGTTGCGGATATGGTGGGTCTGCAGTGCCAGCAAGGCCACGCCGGGCGCATAACGCGCCGCGTGCCCCTGCAGCACGCGCAGGTCGCGGCTGTAGCTGGTCAGGGTGTGCGCGGCCAGCTTGCGGCTGCCGCGCAGCCAGTCCAGGTAGCGCGTGACCAGCGGCTCGGGTGCCGGCGGCGGGCCGTCGCTGGCAGGCGTGATATCCGCAACCACGCTGCGGGGTGGCCGGCGTGCAGTCATGGCGTCAGGCGTGGGCCGCCGCGCCTCAGTCGCGCAGCCGGTGCAGCGCGGCGCCGGCGACTTCGCCGATCTGCGACAGGTAGGCGGTGCCCATGCCTTCATGGAAACGGCGCGGATCGGGCGAGCCCAGCACCAGCAGGCCAAAGGCTGCGCCGCGCACGTCGGCACCAGGCTCGGCATCCCCCGCGCGCACCGGCACGCGCAGCGTCACCAACGCCAGCGAGGTGATATCGTCGCGCTCCAGCAGCCCCGCCGCCTCGAAGCCGCCGTTGCTGCCGCAGTACGGCGCACGCAGGCCTTCGGCAAAGATGCGCAGGTCTTCGCTGGCACCCTGCGCCACTTCCATATGGACGTATTGCTCGGCGACATCCCACAGCCTGAGCGCCACCGCGGGCACATCGAACACCTGCTGCAGGCCGTCCTGCACCGCGTAGGGCAGCGCGTGCGAATCGGCCTCTGCCAGCAGGCGCAGCTGCCAGGCATGCATGCGCTGCTGGGTGCGGTCGTTGTCATGGCCGTGGCGGACCAGGTCCGCCAGGCGCAGCTCCAGGCCCTTGTTCTTCTCGCGCAGGATTTCCATCTGGCGTTCCTGCAGCGACACGGCGCGGTGGCTGTGCGGGCTGGTCAGCTGCACCGCGGCCAGCAGCTCGGCGTGTTCTTCGAAGAATTCGGGGTGGCTCTGCAGGTAGGCGGCAACGTCTTGGGCGTTCATGGGGCGTGGACCGGTAGAGGTAAAGTGGGTGGCAGTTTAACAAACCCACCCAGCCAGAAGAGGAGCGCGGTGTTGGGTGCTCCCAAGCCGCCCGAGCTTGCCTAAGCAAGGTGTTCTCCCTCTCCCCACATGGGGAGAGGGTCGGGGTGAGGGGTGGTCTAGCTAGGAACCACATGAAGCGGGGCCAACGGTTTTTTCCAGCACCGTGGCTCTGCCAGCGCCCCCCCCCCCCCCCCCCCCCCCCCGGGGGGGGGGGGGGGGAGCCTGCTGTCGGCGTTATCGCAAGCAAGGCAGGTGGCCCCCGCTACGTCTGGATCAACCGCTTCTGCCGCGAAATGCTCATCAGAATGCCGATGCCCGCGCCCAGCGTCACCAGCGCGGTGCCGCCATAGCTCATCAGCGGCAGCGGCACGCCCACCACCGGCAGGATGCCGCTGACCATGCCCATGTTGACGAAGGCATAGGTGAAGAAGATCAGCGTGATCGATCCCGCCAGCAGCCGCGAGAACAGCGTCGGCGCATTGGCAGCGATAAACAGGCCGCGGAAAATCAGCAGCAGGTACAGCACCAGCAGCACCGCATTGCCGATCAGGCCGAACTCTTCCGAGTACACGGCGAAGATAAAGTCGGTGTGCTTTTCCGGGATGAACTCCAGGTGCGTCTGCGTGCCCTTGAGCCAGCCCTTGCCCTCGACCCCGCCGGAGCCGATGGCGATGATCGACTGGATCGTGTGGAAGCCCTTGCCCAGCGGATCGCTGGTCGGGTCCAGCAGCGTGCAGACGCGGTGCTGCTGGTAGTCGTGCAGCACCGGCCAGTTCACGCCCGGCGCGCACATATCGTTCTGGAACGTGATCAGCAGCGTGATCGCCACCACCAGCAGCCCCAGCAGCGGCAGGATCAGCCGCCACGACAGGCCGGCGAAGTAGATCACGTACACGCCCGCGGCCATCACCAGCAGCGCCGTGCCCAGGTCAGGCTGCTTGGCGATCAGGCCGACCGGGATCAGCAGCAGCCCCAGCGCCACCACGAAGTCGAACCACTTGATCACGCCCTCGCGCTTCTGGAAATACCAGGCCAGCATCAGCGGCATCGAGATCTTCATGATCTCGGACGGCTGGATCACCATGCCGACATAGAGCCAGCGGCGCGCGCCCTTGCGGATCAGGCCGAACATGGCCACCGCGATCAGCAGCGCCACCCCGACCGTATAGATCGGCACCGCCACCCGCATCAGCGTCTGCGTCGGCAGGTAGGCGATCACGATCATCACCACATAAGACAGCAGGATATTGCGCAGCTGGTCCTCGACCCGGCCCGGCATGTCGATGGCGGCCGAGTACAGCGCCACGATGCCGGTGGCGAACAGCAGGAAGACGATCAGCGAGAGTGGTTTGTCAAAACCGGTCAGCGCGGTCTTGATCAGGGACAGGACGCGGCGTCGATCCATGCGCGTCTCCTTCAGGGAGTGGCGCCGGCACCGCTGGCTGCCTTGGCAGCCACGGGCTTGACGCGTGGTTTGGGTGCGGGCGCCTTGGCCGGCACGACCGGCGCGGAAGCCGGCGGCGGCACCTGCGGCTTGCTGTGGCCCAGCGCCTGCAGCATGCGTTCATCCAGCGTCTGCACGGCCGAGGCCGGTGCGATCGCGTCGGGGTCCAGCGCCGCCGCGATCGCGTCAGACGCCCCGGCACGCGCGCCCGACGCCGCGGCGACCGCGCTGGCGGCCGCGCCGCTGGCCGGCGCGCTGCCACTCGACATCACCGTGGCACTGGCAATGCTGGCGGTCTGGCCGGTGGTGAACACGCTCGGCGTAG
>NZ_JFJW01000063.1:2725-6212 GCF_000611125.1 Cupriavidus sp. SK-4 | reverse complement strand
CCGGCGGGCGGCCAGCCATGCGCTCGGCTTCCGGCGGTGCGATGGCTTCCAGCTCCGCCGGCCATTTGCCGGTCAGGTAGTAGTCCATCACCTTGCGCGCGATCGGCGCGGCCACCGCCGCGCCGAAGCCGGCGTTCTCGACGATCAGCGCAATCGCGATCCTGGGGTTGTCCGCGGGCGCGAAGGCCGTGTACAGCGAGTGGTCGCGCTTGCGCTCGTCCAGCGCGTGGTGGTTGTACTTCTCGCCCTTGGCCAGGCTGTAGGTCTGCGCCGTGCCGGTCTTGCCCGCCGACTCATAGGCGGCGCCGGCAAACACGCGCGCGGCCGTGCCGGAATGCGTCACCGCCACCATGGCGCGCTTGATCACGTTGATGTCGGCCTGCTTGAGCGGGATGGTGTAGCTTTCCTTGGGCACGGTCAGCGCGCGCTTGCGCGTGACCGCGTCTTCCACCGCCTTGACCAGGTGGGGCTTCATCACCTTGCCGTCGTTGACGATGACCGAGGTGGCCTGCGCCAGCTGCAGGATGGTGAAGCTGTTGTAGCCCTGGCCAATGCCCAGCGAGATGGTCTCGCCGTCGTACCACCTCTGCTGCTCGGGCTTGCGGTATGCCTTGCGCTTCCAGTCGGTGGACGGCAGGATGCCGCGGCTTTCGCCCTCGATGTCGATGCCCGTGATCTGGCCGAAGCCCAGCGGCTTCATGAAGTCATGGATGCCGTTGACGCCCATGTCGCGCGCCAGCGCGTAGTAGTAGGTATCGCACGAGTGCACGATCGAGCTGTGCATGTCGACCCAGCCATGGCCGCCCGGCTTGTCGTCGCGGAAGGTGTGGTTGCCCAGCGTGAAGAAGCCCGGATCGGACATGCCCCAGGCCGCGGTGCGCTTGCCGGTGGTCAGCGCCGCCAGCGCCATGAACGGCTTGTAGGTCGAGCCCGGCGGGTAGGTGCCCCTGAGGGGTCGGTTCAGCAGCGGCTTGTCGGGCGAGTTGTTGAGCTCGTTCCAGGTATTGGTGTCGATGCCTTCGACGAACAGGTTGGGGTCGTAGGTCGGCTTGGAGACAAAGGCCAGGATGTCGCCGGTGGACGGTTCGATCGCCACCAGTGCGCCGCGGCGGTTGCCGTAGAGTGCCTCGGCCAGCTGCTGCAGGCGGATGTCGAGCGACAGGATCAGGTTGTTGCCGGGCGTGGCGGGTGAGGTCGAAAGCGTGCGGATGGGGCGCCCGCCCGCGCTCACTTCCACTTCCTCGAAGCCGGTCAGGCCGTGCAGCTCGCTCTCGTAGCTCTGCTCCAGGCCGATCTTGCCGATGTAATTGGTGCCCTTGTAGTTGTCGGCATCCTTGCGCGGATCGTATTTGGCGCCGTCGGCATCGTTGGCCTCGTCCATGGCCTCGATGCGTTCCTGGTCGCGCTGCGAGATGCGGCCCAGGTAGCCGACCACGTGCGAAGCCGATTCGCCCAGCGGGTACTGGCGGAACAGCCGCGCGCGCACGTCCACGCCCGGGTAGCGGAAGCGCTGCGCGGAAAAGCGCGCCACTTCCTCGTCGCTCAGCTGGCTGCGGATCGGCAGGCTTTCAAAGCTGCGCGATTCTTCCATCAGCCGCTTGAAGCGGCGCCGGTCGCGCGGCTGGATATCCACCAGGCCTGACAGGCTCTCGATGGTGTTGTCCAGCGTATCGGTCAGCTTGGACGGCGTGATCTCCAGCGTGTACGCCGAATAATTGCGCGCCAGCACGATCCCGTTGCGGTCCATGATGATGCCGCGGTTGGGCTCGATCGGCGCCACCGAGATGCGGTTGTCCTCGGCCTTGGCCGAGTACTGGTCATGCTTGTACCACTGCAGCCACAGGAAGCGCGTGAACAGCAGGCCAAAGCAGATCACCGTGAACAGGGCCGCGGCCGCCACGCGGATGCGGAAGCGGCCGATTTCCAGTTCGACGTTGCGGATTTCGGTCATGGTACTGCTTTGGCCAGGGATGAGCGTTTAGGTGCGGTCAGGTGCGTGCGGCGTCAGATCGGACGGGTCTCGTCGACATCGCTCGAACGGCGCTGCGGCGCCAGCAGCAGGCTGGTGGCCAGCGGCCACAGCAGCGCCTCGATCGCCGGTGCCAGCAGCAGTTGCCAGCCCGGCAGCGGCGCGCCCATGGCCAGCCGGATCAGCACCGGCACCGCGTGCACGATGAACAGCAGCGGCAGCACGTGCAGCGCCTGGGTATAGACGGTGAACCACAGCACGCGGCGGTGGATGGTGATGGCAAAGTAGGCCAGCAGGGTGTAGGCCAGCGCGTGCTCGCCCAGCAGCCGGGCATCGTGCACGTCCATCAGCAGGCCCAGCAGGAAGGCCACGCCCATGCCCACCTTGCGCGGCTGGTGGATGTTCCAGAACACCAGCACCAGCGCCACCATGTCGGGGACCCACAGCGTGGTGCCCCAGGGCATCAGGTTGAACAGGAACGCCAGTACGAAGCTGAAGGCGATAAAGACGGGATTGACCGGCCGCAGCAGGTATTGGGGATTGGTCACCGTGGTGCCTCCTTGGCGGGCGCGGCCTTGGCTGCCGCCGCGCTATCGGCGGCAGCGCGCGCCGCAGCGGACTTGGCGCCCTTGACCGGCGCCTCCGGCTTGGCCTCGACCGCTTCCCGCGCGGGGATGGCCGCGTCGTAGCGCACCACCAGCAGCTGGCGGTGCGCGCGCACGCCGGCCACCGGCTCGCAGTACACGCGCGAGAACGCGGTATCGGCCTTGCGCTCGATATGGATGATCTTTGCCACCGGCAGGCCCGGCGGGTAGGTGCCATCCAGGCCCGAGGTCACCAGCAGGTCGCCCTGCTGCAGGTCGGCGGCGGCGGCCATGAAGCGCAGGTCCAGCTGGCCCGCGCGCGCGCCGCCGAAGGCCACGCTGCGCAGCCCGTTGCGCACCACCTGCACGGGGATGGCCTGGTCCTTGTCGGTCAGCAGCGTCACCTCGGACTGGAACGGCGACACGCGCGTGACCTGCCCCACCACGCCGCGCTCGTCGATCACCGGGTAGCCGGCGCGCAGGCCGTGCTGGCTGCCCTTGTCGATCACGATGCGCTGGCTGTAGGGATCGCGCGCGTCATACAGGATCTCGGCGGCCGTCACCGGCGTGGCCGACTGCTGCGCCAGCCCGAGCAGCTTGCGCAGCTGGTTGTTCTCGGACTCCAGCTGCGCCTGGCGCACCGAAGCCTGGGCCTGCTGCACGGCGTTCTGGCGCAGTTCGCGGTTCTCGGTGGCGAGCATCGCCGACGACTGCGCATAGTCGAACATCGTGCGCAGCGCGTCGCGCGGCGTCAGCACCAGGCGCTCGACCGGCATCAGCACGGTGGCGGCAACCTGCCGGCCCACGCTGAGCGCATCGAAACGGGCATCGACCACCAGCAGCGCCAGCGCGATGGCCACGTACAGGACCAGCCTGGCGACTGCCGAGGTGCCTTGCTTGAAGAGCGGCGGAGGGGAGTAATCCATTTACCCGA
>NZ_JFJW01000063.1:0-2699 GCF_000611125.1 Cupriavidus sp. SK-4 | reverse complement strand
AACCCCCCCGCCGCCCGCCGTGCCGCGCCCGGGTCCCTTGCGGGGACGGGAGCGGCACGGTCGGGCGGCGGGAACTGCCAGGGCCTGGCCCCGGCGGATGAGGCGCCGCGACGCCGCCCTGATCGCTGGATCCGGCAGGCCGCGCATCGCCACGTGAGCGTCCTTCTTACTCGTAGGAGAAGATGCTGCCGAGCTTGTCCATGCGTTCCAGCGCCATGCCGGAGCCGCGCACCACGCAGGTCAGCGGGTCTTCGGCCACCAGCACCGGCAGGCCGGTTTCTTCCGCCAGCAGGCGGTCCAGGTCGCGCAGCAGCGCGCCGCCGCCGGTCAGCATCATGCCGCGTTCGGCGATGTCGGCGCCCAGTTCGGGCGGGGTCTGTTCCAGCGCGATCTTCACCGCCGACACGATCTGGTTCAGCGGATCGGTCAGAGCTTCAAGGATTTCATTGGACGACACCGTGAAGGCGCGCGGGATGCCTTCGGACAGGTTGCGGCCCTTGACTTCCATCTCGCGGACCTCGGAGCCCGGGAAGGCCGAGCCGATTTCCTTCTTGATGGCCTCGGCGGTCTGTTCGCCGATCAGCATGCCGTAGTTGCGGCGTATGTAGTTGACGATGGCCTCGTCGAACTTGTCGCCGCCCACGCGCACCGAACCCTTGTAGACCATGCCGCCCAGCGAGATGATGCCCACCTCGGTGGTGCCGCCGCCGATATCCACCACCATCGAGCCCGACGGCTCCGACACCGGCAGGCCGGCGCCGATCGCGGCCGACATCGGCTCCTCGATCAGGTAGACCTGGCTGGCGCCGGCGCCCAGCGCCGATTCGCGGATGGCGCGGCGCTCGACCTGGGTCGAGCCGCACGGCACGCAGATGATGATGCGCGGGCTCGGGCGCAGCAGCTTGCTGTCGTGCACCATCTTGATGAATTGCTTGAGCATCTGCTCGGTGACGGTGAAGTCGGCGATCACGCCGTCCTTCATCGGGCGGATCGCTTCGATATTGCCCGGCACCTTGCCCAGCATCTGCTTGGCTTCCTTGCCCACCGCCGTGATGGTCTTCTTGGCGTTGGGGCCGCCTTCCTGGCGGATCGCGACGACCGAGGGCTCGTCCAGCACGATGCCCTTGTCGCGCATGTAGATCAGCGTGTTGGCGGTGCCGAGGTCGATCGCCAGGTCGTTGGAGAAGTAGCTGCGGAGAAATCCGAACATCAGGAATCCTGTCTGTGGTGGTGTTCGCGGGTAGGCGAAGCGGCCGGCACCGCGAGCGGCCCGGCCACGAAATACGTTGTGTTGAATACGGAATGGTTCCCGGCTTCCCGGTCCGCCCGCCGTCCGGCACGGGGCTGCCCGGGCCGGGATGGGAATGGGAACGGCAATCGCCGGCGCACCTTGCGCGCCGGCCCTACGGGAACCTTTGATTAGACCCCGCGGAAAAGTTCGCGGAAATGTGCAGGCACCGGCGCACAATGTCGTTGACATGCGACATGCGCTGGCCGGCTGCAAAGGCCTAATCAGAGGACCCAGGTCCGCCCTTCGGGTGCCTGTGGATGCCAGGCGCAAGCGCGCCGGCCAGCGGCCGGCTTGCGGCCATGTGGCGTAAGCGTTGCCAAGGGTCGGTAACTCGCAATGATACCTTATAATTCCTGCTGCTTCGGGCGTTTACAGCCTGAAAATACCTGTAATTCCGACGACTCCGGGGCGCCACTCCGGCGCCCCCGGTCAGGCCACGGGCCGTGCGACTCAGCCGCCCCATGAGCCAGCCGCCGGCGCAGCCCGCGCCCCCCCGCATCCGAGCATCCGAACCACCACGCCATGGCCCTCGCTCTATCCGACGTCAAGCGCATCGCCCACCTGGCCCGCATCGAAACCAGCGATGACGAGGCCGCCCAGACGCTTGCGCAGCTGAACAACTTTTTCTCGCTGGTCGAGCAGATGCAGGCGGTCGACACCACCGGCATCGAGCCGCTGGCCCACCCGCTGTCGGCCGTGCGCGACATGGTCCAGCGCCTGCGCGAGGACGTGGTCACCGAATCCGACCGCCGCGCCGACTACCAGCGCCCCGCGCCGGCCACCGAAGACGGCCTGTACCTGGTGCCCAAGGTCATCGAATGACCGCCGCCCGGCCCGGACCCGACGCACCCGTGCATGCCTGTCCGGCGCCGGCCACCCGCCAGTACGCCACCCCTGATGCCAACCGACTGTCATGCCCTTTTCTGCTGATTCCGTGACCTCCCTGCGCCAGCTAGCCGATGCGCTGGCCGCGCGCTCCGTCTCCGCCGAGGAACTCGCACGCGAGTACCTGGCCCGCATCGAGCAGGCCGCCGCGCTCAACGCCTTTATCCACGTCGATGCCGAGCGGACCCTGGCGCAGGCGCGCGCCGCCGATGAACGCCGCGCCCGCGGCGAAGCCGCGCCGCTGACCGGCGTGCCGATCGCGCACAAGGACGTGTTCGTCACGCGCGGCTGGCGCGCCACCGCCGGCTCGAAGATGCTGAGCAACTATGAAAGCCCGTTCGACGCCACCGTGGTCGAGCGCATGGCCGCGGCCGGCATGGTCACGCTGGGCAAGACCAATATGGACGAGTTCGCGATGGGCTCGTCCAACGAGAACTCGCATTTCGGCCCGGTGCGGAACCCCTGGGACACCAGCCGCGTGCCGGGCGGCTCGTCGGGCGGCTCGGCCGCGGCCGTGGCCGCC
>NZ_JFJW01000062.1:24418-24508 GCF_000611125.1 Cupriavidus sp. SK-4 | reverse complement strand
GTTCACATCGCGATCATGTACAGCACCGCATCCACTGCATACCCACTGCCTTATTCCAAGGTCTGCGATACCTTTCGGCCGCTCCGGCGG
>NZ_JFJW01000062.1:0-24271 GCF_000611125.1 Cupriavidus sp. SK-4 | reverse complement strand
TCCCCACCGCGATGTAGTCGAAGTCCCGCACAATGCGACGCGAGAGCTTGTGCAGGAAGTCACGTCTTGCGTTGGTGATGCGGGCGTGAAGGTTCGTGGCCTGTCGCCGCTTGCGCGCTCGCTGCGCTTTGGCCAGCGCTTGCTCGAGTCGGCCAAGGTGACGCGGATTCCCGATCTTCTCGCCGGTGGACAGCGTGGCAATGTCCTTCAAGCCCAGATCAATGCCAACGCCGCGTGCCGGGGACCGGGCCTGGGTGTCGGCAACTTCAATCACGATGTTCAGGAACCAGTTGCCTCGCGCGTCGCGGGAGAAATTCGTGCCGTCCTTGATCTTGCCTTCGGGAAGGGGCCTGGAGTTGAACACGCGAAACGTATTGCCGGCAAAACGGAACGCATCGCCCGAACGCTTGAGATCTCGCCCCTTGAGGGGCACCCAGCCGAGGGACTTGCGGCCGCGATAGCGCAGGTACGGCCGGTGGTGCTGGCTACGCGACTTAGCGTACTGTAAGCAAACCGCGTTGATGATGCCCGAATGGATGCCGAGTTCCTTGCTGCTGCCGGTGGTCAGCACGTTCAGATCGAAGCCCGTGGGCCATCTCTTGCCCCATTTCAGCGCGTGCTTCTGTGTGTCATTGCAGAAGTTCCAGACGTAGTTCACCGCGCGGCTCTGCTGATTGAGCAGGCCGTTCAGCGACTTCACCCGGTAGCGATAGACAAGAAGCATGCCGGTCATTCTAATTTGGGATTGCTTGCTGCCGGCAGCACTCCTTTCACTCCCCGCCCTGAAGGTCGGGGTTTCTCGGAGCAAGTCTGAAATCGGCTGGCGCGGCGCGTTCGGCAATACGCTGGCGAGTCTGGCGCTGTTCTACACCACCTCGCAGCTTGGCGACGTGCAGAGCTTCAACAACAACGGCCTGATCCTGGCCCGGACCAAGGAGCGCATCGCAGGCGTTGAGGCTTCCGCCGACTACCTGAGCGACAGCGAGACCTGGGGCGCCGGCGGCACGTTCACCTGGATCAACGGCCGCGAGCAGCCGCAAGGCAGCAGCAGCTTCCAGAACATGACGGGCTATCGCATCCCGCCGCTGAAGCTGACCGCCTACGTCCAGTACCAGCCGATCAGCACATGGAGCAACCGCCTGCAGGTGACCTACTACGGCGGCCGCGACTACCGGCTCAACGACCAGAACAGCTTCGGGCGGCGCGAGGTCAGCAGCTACACTACCGTCGACCTGATCAGCCGCTACCAGGTCAGCAAGAAGGACACGATCACGGTGGGGATCGAGAACCTGTTCAACCGCTACTACTACCCGTTGTACAGCCAGCTGATGCGCAACAGCAATAACACCAGCCGCCTGCCGGCTGCGGGCATCACGCTGACCGCGATGTACCAGCACCGTTGGTAAGGCTGCCGCCGGACGGCGATGGCTGGGACCATCGCCGTCCGGCATTTTTTCATTCCACTCCTCCTCCGGTCCTTATCCTCCCGCGCAAGGGAGTTGATACAAATTGTATGCAATTTTTGTATCACGGAGTGCTTATCCCTGCTATTCTTGCTCCCCGGTTGCAGCCTGGAATCTGATCCAGGCCACGCTCGCGGCAGGCGGCCTCCGCCTGCCCGTCAGCGCGCAATGACAGGGCCCGGGGGCAGCCCCTCCCCCGGCGCCAGAAGAACAAGACAGTCCGGAAACATATCCGGCCAGACAACAGGAGACATGAATGGCACCCTTGCTGTTCAAGGTGGAAGACCGCCCCCCTCGGCTGACGACGTTTTTGCTTGCGCTCCAGCATCTGCTGGCCGCCCTGGGCGGCATCATTGCGGTGCCGCTGGTCATTGGCGGTGCCCTGAAGCTGCCGCCGGACCAGGTCATTGCGCTGGTGAACGCCGCCCTGCTTGGCTCGGGCATCGTCACCATCATCCAGTGCAAGGGCATTGGCCCGGTGGGCATCCGCATGCCATGCGTGATGGGCACCAGCTTCGCCTTTGTCGGCGCAGCCATCAGCGTGGGCGTCGAACACGGCGTGGCCGGCATCCTGGGCTCGGCGCTGGCGGGCTCGCTGGTGATGATCCTGGGCAGCTTCTTCATGCCGGCGATCCGCAAGCTGTTTCCGCATACCGTCACCAGCGTGGTGGTCACCATGATCGGCCTGTCGCTGATTCCGGTGGCCATCGACTGGGCCGCAGGCGGCCAGGGCAGCAGCCGCTATGGCGCGCCCGGCAACCTGGCGATTGCCGTCGGGGTGCTGGCGCTGGTGGTCGCGGTGGTGCAGTGGGGCAAGGGCATGCTGTCGGCCTCGGCGATCGTGGTCGGCATTGCCGGTGGCTACCTGCTTTGCCTGGCACTGGGCCTGGTCGACTTCACGCAGTTTCACCAGGCACCGATTATCGCGGTGCCGCAGCCGCTGCACTTCGGGATGTCGTTCCCAATCTCCGGCATCGTCGCCATGTCGATCGCTTACCTGGTGACCATCGTCGAATCCACGGGGACGTTCATGGCTCTGGGCGCGGCCACGCAGCGGCCGATTTCCGGCAAATGCCTGTCGCGCGGCATTCTGTGCGATGGCTTTGGCTCGGCCTTTGCGGCACTGGTGTCGAGCCCGCCGCTGTCCACCTTTGCGCAGAATGTCGGCGTGGTTTCGCTGACCGGCGTGGCCAGCCGCCATGTGGTCGCGCTGACCGGCGTCATGCTGTTGCTGGCGGGGCTGTTCCCGGTGCTGGGCGCGCTGGTGGTGACGATTCCGCAGCCAGTGCTGGGCGGCGCCGGCCTGATGATGTTCGCGATGATCGTGTCCGGCGGGATCCAGATGCTCAGCACAGTCAAGTTCACGCAGCGCAATACCCTGATCGTGGCCGTGTCGATCGGCTGCGGCCTGGCGGTGACGTTCCGCCCGGAACTGCTGTCGAAGCTGCCTGCCTTCGTCCATGAAGTGTTTGGCTCCGGCATCACGGTGGGCTCGCTGTCGGCGGTGATCCTCAACCTGCTGCTGCCCGGCGGCAAGGACGAACCGGCCGAAGAAGCCGGCCACGGCACCATCGGCGAGGCTGCCTGAGCGGCCTGCCTTGAAACCCGCGGCGGCCGCGCTAGCGTGCGCCGCCTCGCACAGCCGCCCCGCCCCCTGGCGCGGGCGCCTTCAGCAGCGGGTAGGGATTGATCGCCCCGCCCGCGGTGTAGACGCCATAGTGCAGGTGGGGCGGCGTGCCCCGCGCATTGCCGGTTGTGCCGACATAGCCCAGCACCGTGCCTGGCACAATCACGTCGCCGGCACGCACGCCGGCGTAGTCGTCAAGATGGGCGTAGTAATGCAACTGGGGCCCGGGCCCCATCACCCACACCACCTTCCCGCCCAGCTTGTTGGTGCCCACGCGCGTGACAATGCCCTCGGTAGCCGACACCACCGGGCGGCCGCGCGGCGCAAAGATATCGATGCCCTCATGCTTGCGCCCGCCGGAGCGCGCGCCGTGCCAGGTATCGCGCAGCGCCCCCGAGACAATGCCCTCGACCGGCACCGGCAATGACACCGGCGCGGGGCGGACCGAGAGCCGGGCCGCGTAGATCGCGCGTTCGAGCGGCGGCCGCAACCAGGGCCAGGCGAGCCAGATCAGGCCGATGCTCACCACCAGCCAGATCAGGCCGGCGAAAGCGCGGGGACGGGAAGACAGAGGGGAGGCATGCATATGCCTTCGACGGCAGGCAGGCGCGCAAAATTCCCCGTCAGGCGGGCCTGCGCTCCATGCCAAGCGCCCCCGGCACCACTTCCGCAAGCATTTTCCGGTCGAACCATACGGGCTGGCGCCGGTCATACCCTGACTGTTTTCACTGCAATGAGGAGAAGCAATGGATTGTCCGGTGTGTCCGCAAACGCAACTCGTGATGTCTGAACGCCAGGGCATCGAAATCGATTACTGCCCGAAATGCCGCGGTATCTGGCTGGACCGTGGCGAACTCGACAAGATCCTTGAGCGCTCCGTGGCAACCGCCCCGGCACAGCAGGCGGCGCCGATGCAGCAAATGCCGCAGCAAACCCCGCCCCCGCGACAGGAATACCAGCGCGGCCATGGCGACCGCGACCGGTACTATGAGCGCGAGCAGAAGCACTATAAGAAGAAGAGCATCTGGCACGAGCTGTTCGACTGACTCTGGCTTGCCAGTGAGCAAGGGGCGACGCAAGGTCGCCCTTTTTTGTTGCCGGCCGCTATCGCGCTGTCCCGCGCAAACCGGACCGGCACAACCGGGGCCTAGCACGCTGCCGTCACGCCGCCTTGCGCCTGCGCCGTGACGCTTCCGCGGCAGCATCGCGCAACTCTGGCGGCAACGCGCGCAGTTCGGCAGTGAAGAAGGCACGCTCGGCCGGCCGCAGCGCCGGCAGCTGGGCGGCCAGCCGCTCCACCGCGGCACACGCGATTGCGGTAGCGCCTTGCTCGTGGGTGAGATACCAGGCCGATTCAAGCAACAGGTTGGCCAGCTGCAACGGCCCCAGCCTGACGTGGCCGGCGTCATGGTCTTCCAGTGCGAACGCAGCCACGGCCGACCAGCGCACGAAGCCCTTGGCCGGCGCGAACGGCGCGTGGAACGGCCGCAGTGCGTCGACGGCGTCGGCAACGGACAGCGGGCGCTGGCGGCGGAACGCGGCCATGCTGTCGTTGGCCCTGGCTGGACGGTCGGACGGCGGGGTATCGGGCCCGCAGCTGCCGCGTGCGATGCGCAGCAGGAAGATCGCATTCCACGCCGTGCCGCCGCCTACGCCGAACCGGTCGCAGATCCACTCCGACAAGCCCAGCCAGCGCATCGCCTGCCGCTGCACCGCGCTGGCGGACAAGGTGCGCGCAGCATCGACCAGGCTGTGCTGCCAGAACAGCCACAGGCACAGGCCGATATTGGCCGCGGCATGCTGCACGGCGTCGACGGAATCGGCCTCGTAGGCGGCCTGCAGCGCGCCGGCGAAGGTATCCAGCGCCAGCTGCGCGGCCTGCGTCGTGCCGGCATGCCCGCCGCGCATGGCATCGGCCTTGTGCAGCAGCGCTTCGAGGTTCAGCACTTCAAAGCGCACGCGCGGGTTGTAGCGCACCACCAGGCGCAGTTCCGGATCGGACTGCAGCCCTTCCAGGCCGGCACGCGCGCCGTCGCTGTCGCCGCGGGTATAGCGTTCCCAGGCCCGCACGATATGCGCCATCGCTGAGAACGCGGGCGTCGCCGCGCCGGCCTCGGCCGCCTGCACCAGGCGGTCGACACGCCTGAGCGCCGCCCGGCTCTGATCGAGGCGGCCGCAGCGCCGCCACGCCAGGCTTTCCTTGAGCAACGACAGCGCTTGCTGGAAACCGTCGCCGGCACTGCGGCCTGCCGCGCGGAAGGATTCGGCCACGGCTGAGCCGTGCATGCCCGCGTGGCCGTCCTGCGCGCCGCGCATGGCCTGGGTCAGTTCGCTCCAGAACGCCATGTCGCGCATCACGTAGCCGACGCCGTCCGGCTGGCCCGCCGGCACCGCGTTCGGCCCCGTGGGAAAGCCAAGGCGGCGGGCCAGCGCGGCCGGGCCCAGCGTGCGCCCGTCCGCCACAAAGCGCAGGCGCCGCGCGCTCGCTGCCGTGATCCAGAACGGCCCGCGGCTGCGCTGCGCCGGATTGGCCGCGGCGGGATCGCGCTGGCGGTCAGCCCCCCATCCGACCGCCACCTGCCAGCGCGCAAAGTCCGCAAACGCACGCGACGCCAGCATGCGCAGGTTGGCCGCCGTCGGGAAGGCGCTGCGCACCACTGCCGCGGTGACTCCGCCCTCCCCGGTGCGATGCGCATGCCAGATGCGCGCCAGCAGCCAGACCGACTGGTAGCGCGCGGGTTGGCCGTCGACCCGGTACGGGGCCGACACGTCGATACGGATCGGGGCAGGCGTGGCTGGCATCAGGCTGTCAGGGATCGAGTGAAAACGCTGGCGGCGCCCGTCATGTTACGCAAGTTACAGCCAGAGCGGTTGGCGTTACCTGGGCGCTCTCCTATGCTGCGCACCACGGTCCGGGCCCGGATTGCCATCCTCAACTCCTCTGCAAAACCATGAACAAACATCTTGCTCGTTTGCTGACACCGATGGCGATCGGCTTCGGCCTGCTTGCCACCAACCTGCCCGCCCTGGCGGCACCGAAAGAAGTCCCGCTGGATGCCGCGGCGCTGTTCCGCCAGGCCGATACCACTGGCACCATGGTGATCTACGACCTGCGGCGCGACCGCATGCTGACCTACAACAAGCCGCGTGCGGCCACGCAGTACTCGCCGGCGTCGACCTTCAAGATCCTGAACTCGATGATCGGCCTGGAGAGCGGCGCCGTGGCCGACGTCGACCATGACAAGCTGCCATGGGACGGCAAGGTCTGGCTGGTCGGCGGCAAGGCCATCCTTCCCGACGCCTGCAACGCTGACGTGCCGCTGCGCGTCGCCTTCCCCAACTCCTGCGTGCCGGCCTACCAGGCGCTGGCGCGGCGGGTTGGCAGCGCGGCCTACCAGCGTTACCTGACCGCATCGCACTATGGCAATGCCAACAGTTCCGGCCAGGTCGACCGCTTCTGGCTGAACGGCACGCTGCAGATCTCCGCCTACCAGCAGATCGACTTCCTGAAGGGCGTGGTGCAACGCACGCTGCCGTTCTCGCCAACCACCTTCAAGGCCGTGGGCGACATCACGGTGATGGAGCGCACCGCCGGCTACACCCTGCACGCCAAGACCGGCTGGGCCGATTCGGCCAAGCCGGCGGTGGGCTGGCTGGTGGGCTGGGTCGAGCGTGGCGACGACGACTTCCTGTTTGCGCTCAATCTCGACATGGTGCGGCCCGAACACGCCAAGGCACGCATGGAGATTGCGCGCGCGGCGCTGCGGCAGGCGGGGGCGTTGCCGGATTGACGCTGCCGAAGGCGGCCGCGGGATGTGCGGCCGCCTGCAGTCACCGCCCTCAAACACTTCACCCAGGCAATTTCTCCTCCGTATTTCAGATCCGTCTGATTTACCTGTCGACCCCGGATCGATAGCTTTGGCCGGTCGGCATTTCCCATCGCGTCGCCCGACGCAACCATTCCGTAGTGGGATCCGCCGGCGCCTGTATGCAACGGGGACAGCAAGACCGTTCCCACAATCCGGAGGTGAAATCCAATGAGAAAAATAGCAATGCCGGCAGCCCTGCTGTCGGCCATCGCGCTGCTGACCGCCTGTGGCGGCGGCGGGGACGATGCAACGACCACACCGGCGGCACCAACGCCACCGTCTCAAAACAATCCGGCACCGGCACCTGCGCCAAAGCCTGATCCAGCACCGCAACCTGCGCCCACTGGCGAGCTGCTGCCGAGCCTGAGCACACCGCAACCGGGCTCGACGGCAGCGGTAGGCAATGGCAGCGAAGGTCTCTGGGTCGGCCTCATGAACGCCACGCTGGTCGACAACAGCGGGAAGTTCGCGCACGCGAGACTGACGGGCGTGCTGGGAGGCGCGTTCCAGTTCTCTGGTTCGACCTGGACGCTGGGCCCCGGCACGCTGTACGAAACCGGCTATGCCTACCCGACCACCGGGGCCGGCACCATTACCCCGGGCCAGCGCTTTGAAGGCAATTTCGTCGCCACGCCAGGCAACACTAGCGATGCGCTGTCCGGTACCTATGGTCCGTCCAACGCGCTAGCCGTGGACCACGGCTGCCATCGCCGGCAACTGGAAGCAAGGCGGCTTTGCCATGCAGATCGACGACGCGGGCAACGTCACCGGTACCTATACCAGCGGCGCCCGCATCTGCGACTTGCGAGGCACGGCAACGCTTGCCACCCCTGGATCGGCAAAGAACCTGTATGCGGTCAGGATCGTTGCCGAAAACTCCACGCAGCCGGGCAGCACCGGTTGCGCGCTGTCGACCGGCGTGCCGCACAACGGCTTTGCCGCGATCCGCCTGATGCCGGCCAACGGCAGCATCATCGGGAACAGCAGCACGCGCTATGTGCGCACGCTGGTGATGGCCGGCAGCACCGGGACCGGCGGGTATTTCACCATGCAGATGTCCAAACAATAAGCCCCGCTCCCCGGCGATGCCCCCGGGCGGTCCCCCTGCGGGCGGACCGCCGCTATCTTCCGCCTTCCGAGCCACGGCAGTGCCTTTCCCATCACCTGAGACCCAGGCGGCGCATCCGCCCTCCGGGTTTCCCCGCGGTTGAGTTCTGCGCTCCCATATCATTTAATTCAACGTGAATTAATTAATAACGGACGGAGACAAGATGACCGCATCCAAAGCGGGCCGTGGCGTAAATTCCGCCAGCCTGCGCCTGTACAACGAACGCGCGCTGCTGCTGGCGCTGCGCCGTGCCGGCGAGGCCTCCAAGGCTGACCTGGCGCGCATGGCGCAACTGACCAATACCGCGGTGGGCAGCATCGTGCAGACCCTGTCCGAGGAAGGCCTGGTCGAGCAGTCCGGGCGCCGCACGGAAGGCCAGCGTGGCCAGCCCGCCAGCCTGATCCGGCTGCAGCCCAAGGGCGCCTTCGGCATTGGCGTGCGGCTGGACCGCGGCAGCATCGAGGTGGTGATGGTGGACTTTGCCGGCCATATCCTGGCCAGCCGCGCCCACCAGCTGGTCCTGCCCCACCCCGACCAGGCGCTGGAAATGGTGCGGCACGATATTGCCGAGCTGCGCGCCCTGCTCACCCCCGCCGAACAGAAGCGCCTGCTGGGCATCGGCGTGGCGCAGCCCTATAACCTGGGAGCCTGGCTGCGCGAGCTGGACGTGCAGGGCGAAGCCTTCCAGGCAAGCTTCCGCGCCTGGGACCAGGCTGACTTCCCGGCAATGCTCAACGCCGCCACCGGCTTGCCGGTCTTCGGCGAGAACGACGGCACCGCCGCCGCGGTGGCCGAGCTGTTCTACGGGCGCCACCATGCCCAGCATTTCCTCTATGTCTTCCTTGGCCCCGCCATCGGCGGCGGCGTGGTGCTCAATGGCGACTGCGTGCGCGGTGTCTCCGGCAATGCCGGCGATATCGCGATGATGCCGGTGCCGCCCAGCACCCTGCCCTCCGCGCCGGTTGCCACCGGCAACGGCAAGCGGCGCGACATCCTGATCTCGCGCGCGTCCCTCAACGCGTTGACCCGCCACCTGCGCCACCACGGCGTCGTGGTCAACGGCCATGCCGACCTGCAGCGCCAGGTCGAGCTGGGCCACCCCGCGGTGGAGGAATGGATTGCCGACTGCGTCGATGCGCTGGCACCTGCGCTGCAGTCCGCCCTCGCCGTGCTCGACGTGCCGCTGGTGATCTTCGATGCCGATATCGACGGCGGCCTGGTCGCCACGCTGATCGCGCGCCTGCAGCAGGCGCTGGATGAAAGCGCCCCCGAGGCCCGCGCGCCCGCCACCGTGGTGCGCGGCTGCTTTGGCGCCAACGCGGGCGCGGTGGGCGCCGCGTCGCTGCCAATGTTCATGAACTTCTCGCCACGCGCCGAGCTGCTACGGGGTGCGTCTGCCATCGTTCCGGAGGCCAGCCATGCCATTGTCTGAAGCACCGCACACCTCGCCCATGCCAGCGCACCTGCATGGCGGCCATGCGGGCCCCGCCCCGCTGCTTGAACTGCGCAATATCTCCAAGACCTTCCCCGGGGTGAAGGCGCTCAGCAACATGGAGCTGACCGTCTACGCCGGCGAAGTCCATGCCCTGATGGGCGAAAACGGCGCGGGCAAATCCACGCTGATGAAGATCCTGTCCGGCGCCTACATCGCCGACCCGGGCGGCGAGTGCCGCATCGCCGGCGAGCCGGTGGCCATCGACGGCCCCGCCACGGCGCGCGCCCACGGCGTGGCCGTGATCTACCAGGAGCTGAGCCTGGCGCCCAACCTGAGCGTGGCCGAGAACATCTACCTGGGCCGCCACCTGCACCACCGCGGCATGGTCGACCGCGCCGCCATGGCGCGCGCCTGCGAGGCCACACTGGCCCGGCTGGGCGCGGACTTCACGCCGCAGACGCCAGTGCATGCGCTGTCGATCGCGCAGCGCCAGCTGGTGGAGATCGCGCGCGCGGTGCATTTCGAGACCCGCATCCTGGTGATGGACGAGCCCACCACGCCGCTGTCCACGCGCGAGACCGACCGCCTGTTCGCGCTGATCCGCCAGCTGCGCGCCGAAGGCATGGCCATCATCTACATCAGCCACCGCATGGCGGAGATCGATGAGCTGGCCGACCGCGTCACCGTGCTGCGCGACGGCTGCTTTGTCGGCACGCTCACGCGTGAGGTTCTGACGCAGGCGGCGCTGGTCAAGATGATGGTCGGGCGCGACCTGTCCGGCTTCTACACCAAGACCCATGGCCAGACCGCGCCGGGCGAGATCATGCTGTCGGTGCGCAATATGTCCGATGGCCGGCGCGTGCGCGGCTGCAGCTTCGACCTGCGCGCCGGCGAGGTGCTGGGCCTGGCCGGGCTGGTGGGCGCCGGGCGCACCGAGCTGGCTCGGCTGGTCTTCGGCGCCGATGCCCGCGCCGATGGCGCCGTGTTCGTGGCCGGCACGCCGCTGGCCGTCACCGGCCCGCGCCAGGCGATCGATGCCGGCATTGCCTACCTGACCGAAGACCGCAAGCTGCAGGGCCTGTTCCTGGACCAGAGCGTGCACGAGAACATCAACCTGATCGTGGCCGCGCGCGACGCGCTGCGCGGCGGGCGCCTGAACCGCGCCAGCGCGCGCCAGCGCACGGCAGCGGCGATCCGCTCGCTCGGCATCCGCGTGGCGCACCCGCAGGTCAACGTGGGATCGCTGTCCGGCGGAAACCAGCAGAAGGTGATGCTGTCGCGGCTGCTGGAAACCCGGCCGCGCGTGCTGATCCTGGACGAGCCCACGCGCGGCGTGGATATCGGCGCCAAGGCCGAGATCTACCGGCTCATCAATGAGCTGGCGCGCTCCGGCGTGGCGGTGCTGATGATTTCCAGCGAACTGCCCGAGGTGGTCGGCCTGTGCGACCGCGTGCTGGTGATGCGCGCAGGCGTGCTGGCCGGCGAAGTGCCGGGCTGCGCCGATGCCGCCGCCATGCAGGAACAGATCATTGCGCTGGCGACCGGCGCCGGCGAGCAACAGCCCCCGGTCCTGCATTGAACCGCTGAATTCACGTACAGGCCGGCAAAGAACGGCCGCACCGGGGCGGCATGCCGCCCCGCAGCATCAGGAGACACTTATGCGCAATCCCCTCTCATCCGCGGCACATGCGGCCCATGGCGCCACCGCCCAGGCTTCCGCGCCGCTCGCGCGCGCCACCGGACGCGCCACCACGCAGGAACGCCTGCGCGCGCTCGGCATGCTGCCGGTGCTGGTGCTGCTCTGCTTCGGCTTCACCCTGCTGACCGAGAACTTCGCCAGCCTGCAGAACCTGTCGATCATCGCCCAGCAGGCGTCGATCAACCTGGTGCTGGCCGCGGGCATGACCTTCGTGATCCTGACCGGCGGCATCGACCTGTCGGTGGGATCGATCCTGTCGGTGTCTGCCGTGGTGGCGATGCTGGTCTCGCTGATGCCGCAACTGGCGGCGCTGAGCGTGCCGGCAGCGCTGCTGTGCGGGCTGCTGTTCGGACTGGTCAACGGCGCGCTGATCGCCTTCATGAAGCTGCCGCCGTTCATCGTGACGCTGGGCAGCCTGACCGCGGTGCGCGGGCTGGCGCGGCTGGTCGGCAACGACAGCACGGTCTACAACCCGGATATCCCGTTCGCCTTTATCGGCAACGGCGACCTGCTGGGTATCCCCTGGCTGGTGGTGATCGCCGTTGCGGTGGTCGCGGTGTCGTGGCTGGTGCTGCGCCGCACGGTGCTGGGGCTGCAGATCTACGCGGTCGGCGGCAATGCCGAGGCGGCGCGCCTGTCGGGCATCAAGGTGTGGGTGGTGCTGCTGTTCGTCTATGCAGTGTCGGGCCTGCTGTCGGGGCTGGGCGGCGTGATGTCGGCGTCGCGGCTGTATGCGGCCAACGGGCTGCAGCTGGGACAGTCCTATGAGCTGGATGCGATCGCCGCGGTGATCCTGGGCGGCACCAGCTTTGTCGGCGGGGTCGGGTCGATTGCCGGCACGCTGGTGGGTGCGCTGATCATCGCGGTGCTGTCCAACGGGCTGATCCTGCTGGGCGTGTCGGATATCTGGCAATACATCATCAAGGGCCTGGTGATCATCGGCGCGGTCGCGCTCGACCGCTATCGCCAGAAGGGCTCGGCCCGTACCTGACAAGCGCCGGACAGGAGAGACATTGTGATCCAACCCATCCTCAAGGCCCTGGCCGCCGGCGTGCTGGCAGCGCTGTGCGCGGTGCCAGCCATGGCACAGACGCCCGCGCAATCCGCACCGGCCTCAGGCGCACAGGCTGCGCAACGCCCGCTCAAGAAAGTCGGCGTGACGCTGGGCTCGCTGGGAAATCCCTACTTCGTTGCACTGGCCCGCGGCGCCGAAGCCGCCGCCCTGCAGGTCAACCCGAAGGCAAAGGTCACCGTGCTGTCGGCCGACTACGACCTGAACAAGCAGTTCATGCACATCGACAGCTTTATCGTCGCCGGCGTCGACCTGATCCTGATCAACGCCGCCGACGCCCGCGCCATCGAGCCGGCGGTACGCAAGGCGCGCAAGGCCGGCATCGTGGTGGTGGCGGTCGATGTGGCCGCCGCCGGCGCCGATGCCACCGTGCAGACCGACAACACCCAGGCCGGCGAACTCGCCTGCGGCTTTATCGCCGACCGGCTCAAGGGCCGCGGCAACGTCATCATCCAGAACGGCCCGCCGGTGTCGGCAGTGCTGGACCGGGTCAAGGGCTGCAAGACCGTGCTGGCGCGCCACCCCGATATCCGCATCCTGTCCGACGACCAGGATGCCAAGGGCTCCCGCGAAGGCGGGCTGAACGTGATGCAGCTGTACCTGACGCGCTTTCCCAAGGTGGATGCGGTCTTCACCATCAACGACCCGCAGGCCGTGGGCGCGGACCTGGCCGCGCGCCAGCTCAACCGCCGCGGCATCGTGATTGCCTCGGTCGACGGCGCGCCTGACATCGAAGCGGCGCTCAAGGCCGACACGCTGGTGCAGGCCTCGGCCAGCCAGGACCCGTGGGCCATTGCCCGCACCGCGGTGCAGCTGGGCGTGGGCATGATGAACGGCCAGCGCCCGCCCAACCCGACCGTGCTGCTGCCGTCCACGCTGGTGACGCGCGCCAATGTCGGCCAGTACAAGGGCTGGGCCGCGCCGCGGTAAGCGGCATGGCCGGTCCCTCCACTCTTTTCTCTATT
This sequence comes from Cupriavidus sp. SK-4, assembly GCF_000611125.1. Taxonomy (NCBI): domain Bacteria; kingdom Pseudomonadati; phylum Pseudomonadota; class Betaproteobacteria; order Burkholderiales; family Burkholderiaceae; genus Cupriavidus; species Cupriavidus sp. SK-4. The sequence continues at coordinate 11,033 of NZ_JFJW01000062.1, read as the reverse complement.
TTCTGATCCATGATGGCTAGCCACCCTGCCGGCGCTCCGGCACCTGAACCTGCCCCGGAGTTCGACTTTGTATTGTTCGGCGCCACCGGCGACCTGGCGCGGCGCAAGCTGCTGCCGGCGCTGTTCGATGCCCACGCTGCGGGCTCGCTGCATCCGCGCGGGCGCATCCTGGCACTGGGCAGCCAGCCGCTGTCGCATGACGCCTACCTGGCGATGCTCGACGACGAAGTGCTGCCAGCGCTGGCGGGCAACGCCGCGGCCGCAGCGTGGCAGGGCTTTCTCGACCGCATCCTGTATCTGCAGGTGGATGCCAACGCAGATGCCGGCTTCGATGCGCTGGCCGAGCTGGTCAATGCGCGCGCGGCGCCGGTGGTGGTGTTCTACCTGGCTACGGCCCCGCACCTGTTCGTGACCATCTGCGAGCAACTGGCGCGCGTGGGCCTGACCGGACAGCGCAGCCGCATCGTGCTGGAAAAGCCGCTAGGGCACGACCTGGCCTCATCCGAGGCCATCAACGCCGAAGTGGCGCGGCACTTTGCCGAGGACCAGATCTACCGGATCGACCACTACCTGGGCAAGGAGTCAGTGCAGAACCTGATGGCGGTGCGCTTTGGCAACGTACTGTTCGAGCCGCTGTGGCGGCGCGAATGGGTGCGGCAGGTGCAGATCACCATCGCCGAAGAACTGGGCGTGGAGCGCCGCGGCAACTTCTACGACGGCATCGGCGCGCTGCGCGACATGGTGCAGAACCACCTGCTGCAGCTGCTGTGCATGGTCGCGATGGAGCCGCCCACGAGCCTGTCGGAAGACGCCATCCGCGATGAGAAACTCAAGATCCTGAAGGCGCTGCGGCCGATCCGGCCCGAAGACGTTGCCGAGAAGGTAGTGCGCGGGCAGTACGCCCGTGGCGCCGCGGGCGGCGACCCGGTGCCCGGGTATGCCAGTGAGCCCGGCATCGCACCCGACAGCCGCATCGAGACCTTCGTCGCCATCCGCGCCGAGATCGCCAACTGGCGCTGGGCCGGGGTGCCGTTCTACCTGCGCACCGGCAAGCGCATGCAGTCGCGCGTGGCGGAGATCGTGATCCATTTCCACGATGTGCCCTACCCGCTGTTCCCGCATCCGCTGGGAGTCATGTCCGGCAACCGGCTGGTGATCACGCTGCAGCCCGAGGAAAGCATCCGGCTGTACTTCCTGACCAAGCAGCCGGGCGACACGCAGGCGCTGATTCCCGCGTCGCTCGACCTGCAGCTGAACACCGCCGCCCCACGTGTTCGGCGCGTGGGCGCGTACGAGCGCCTGCTGCTCGACGTGATCCGCGGCCGGCTGGGCCTGTTCGTGCGGCGCGACGAGCAGGTGCAGGCGTGGCGCTGGGTCGCTCCCATCCTGAAGACGTGGGAGAACTCGCCCACGCCGCCCAAGCCTTACACCGCTGGCACCTGGGGCCCGGCGGCCTCCAGCGCGCTGCTGTCGCGAGACGGCATGGCCTGGCATGAAGAGATGTAGCCCACGGAGTATCTGAGATGACCACTTCCCTACCTGCCTGGCCAGCCCTGCGCGCGCACGCCGACACCCTGCGCGGCACCCATATGCGTGACTGGTTCGACGGCGCGCGCGGCCCGCTGCGCGCCGAGCGCTTCACCGCCGAAGCCTGCGGCCTGACGCTGGACTACGCCAAGAACCGCATCACCGATGAAACGCTGGCGTTGCTGTTCACCCTGGCTGGCCAGGCGCGCGTGGCCGAGCGGCGCGACGCCATGTTCGGCGGCGAACCGGTCAACACCACCGAGCACCGCGCCGCACTGCATATCGCGCTGCGCGCCTATCCGGAGGATGGCTATCGCGCGCTCGGCGTACCCGTGGGCGCAGACGTGGCCGCGGTGCTGGCACAGATCGAGGGCTTTGCCGGCGCGGTGCGCAGTGGCGCCTGGACCGGGTTCGATGGCCGCGCGATCACCGACATCGTCAATATCGGCATCGGCGGCTCGGACCTGGGCCCGCGCATGGTCTGCCGCGCGCTGGGCGATGCACAGACCACTGGCCCGCGCATGCACTTTGTCGCCAATGTCGACGGCAGCGATCTGGCACGCACGCTGTCCGGGCTGGATGCCGCCACCACGCTGGTGATCGTCTGCTCCAAGACCTTCACCACGCTGGAGACCATGGCCAACGCCTGCACCGCGCGCGACTGGTTCCTGCAGCAAGGCGTGACCCGTGCCGGGCTGGCGCGGCATTTCGTGGCCGTGTCGACCAACCGCGATGCGGTGGCAGAATTCGGCATCGACCCGGCCAATATGTTCCCGTTCTGGGACTGGGTGGGCGGACGCTTCTCGCTGTGGTCCGCGGTGGGGTTGTCGATCGCCGTGGCCATCGGCTTCGAGCGCTTCCGGCAACTGCTGGACGGCGCGCGCGCGATGGACCTGCATTTCGCCAGCGCACCGCCCGAGCGCAACCTGCCGATGATCCTGGGCCTGCTCGACGTCTGGTACCGCAGCTTCCTCGGTGCCGGCAGCCGCTGCGTGGCGCCCTACTGCGAGCCGCTGGAGCTGCTGCCGGCCTTCCTGCAGCAACTGGAAATGGAAAGCAACGGCAAGTCCGTACGGCTTGACGGCGGCGCGCTCGATGCGGGCTCGGCCGCGGTGGTGTGGGGCACGACCGGCACCAACGGCCAGCACGCCTACTTCCAGATGATGCACCAGGGCTCGCAACTGGTTCCGGTAGACTTCATCGCCACGCTGGAACCCGTGAGCGATTTGCCCGGCCACCATACCAAGCTGCTGGCCAACTGCTTTGCACAGGGCGAAGCGCTGCTGCGCGGGCGCACCGCCGACGAAGTGCGCGCCGAGGGCGTGCGCGACGAAGCGCTGGTGCCGCACCTGGTATTCGAGGGCAACCGTCCCAGCAATACGCTGCTGCTGCAGCGGCTGGACCCGTACCACCTGGGCGCGCTGCTGGCGCTGTCGGAACACCGCACCTTCGTGCAGGGTGCGCTGTGGCAGATCAATTCGTTTGACCAGTGGGGCGTGGAACTCGGCAAGAAGCTGGCCGCGCCGATCCAGCGCGAGCTGGAAGGCACGGCCGGAGCCGCCGCGCATGATGCGTCGACGGCCGCACTGATTCGCCGCGCCCAGGCAGTGCGGGCAATGGCCGCAGGCTAACCCGCAACAGACAACACAGGAGACTCCGATGTCCACGCCCCTTCCCCGCTATGTCGTGTTCGGCGAAGCCCTGACCGACATGGTCCGCCAGGCCGACGGCAGCTGGCTGGGCCTTCCCGGCGGCTCATGCTGGAACGTGGCGCGCGTGGGCGCCCGGCTGGGCATTGCGACCGCCTTTGCGGGCGCAGTCAGCCAGGACCTGTTCGGCGATGACCTGGCGCGGGCCAGCGCTGACGCCGGCCTGGACAGCCGCTTCCTGNGCCGGGCCAGCCGCTTCCTGCAGCGGGTGGCGCGCTCGCCGTTCCTGGCCTTTGTGGCCTCGCGCCATCCGCCGCAGTACTTCTTTGTCGGGGACGACAGCGCGGACCTGCATTTCGATCCGGCGCGCTTGCCAGAGGGCTGGCGCCAGGCGGCAGAGGTGATCCACTTCGGCTCCATCAGCCTGGTGCGCCAGCCGCTGGCGGCACGGCTGTGTGAAGAAGCCACGCTGGCCGCAACGGCGGGCAAGCACATTGCCTTCGACCCCAACTTCCGGGACCTGATGCGCGCACCGGGCTACGCCAACGTCCTCGCACACGTGCTGCGGCTGGCCAGCTACGTCAAGATCTCCGACGAAGACCTGGCCGGGCTCTTTCCCACGCTCGATACCGACGCAGCACTGGCACAAGTACGCGCCATGGCGCCCGATGCAACCGTCATGCTGACGCGCGGCGCGCATGGCATGACGTTGCTCAAGGGCAGTATTGTCGTCGAGCAGCCCGCGCTTGCAGTTGATGTGGCCGACACCGTCGGCTGTGGCGATGCGGCGATGGGCGGCTGGATGGCCGGCGTGCTGTCCGGCGGGGCGGGCGACCTTGCCGCACAGGCGCGGCTGGCTGCCGCCGCGGCGGCCATTGCTGCGACCCGGGCCGGCGCGTATCCGCCGCGGCGCGAGGAAGTGGAAGCATTGCTGGCTGCCTGAACGGCCGGCGACAGGAGCCGCAAGCGATCAGCAACGGGAAAGCCGGGGCCAGCAAGGAAGGCCCTTTGGGAAAGCTCTGAGTATGCGCCAGGTTTCGAGAAAGTAACCTCCTCGCTACATTATCGGTGGCAAAGTGATGTGCTAGCCAGTCGAGCCTTGCCACAGGCAACGTTATTCGGGCGCCCCTATGGACGTACGAAACCATGCAAGCGGTCGGGCTCGCCATACTTATCACACTGTGATAGCATACCTATGCGCGACCGTAGCCTCGACACACTGTTGGACCTGGATGGGCTCCGCTTCGTCATAGATGACGAAAGCTTGCATTGGGTGAAAATCGTGGTGCGCACCTGCCCTGTCTCGCAGGAACGCCCTCACGGACTGAGGTATTCGCTGACCCTGCATGACAGGATTGGCCGCCGTTTGCTTGGCTTTGACAATGCGCACGGCATCAATGAGGGGTCCGGGCCAGGAGTGCGGACGCGCATTGAATACGACCACCAGCACATGACGACGGGCGTTCGATTCTACGACTACCAGGATGCTTCCACGTTGCTGGAAGATTTCTGGACAGAGGTCGACAAGATCCTGCAGCAAAAGGAGTGAATGATGAGCGGCAACCTCAAGATTGGCATCGCCTCACTGGAAGACTTCAAGGCCCGCACCATGGCGATCGCCCGCGGCAAACTCAAGCCCGGAAAGGATGAGCCCAAGGTCTGGTTTCAATCGCTGGACGTGCTGGCAAAGGTCCTGTCCCCTGCCAATCGCCAATTGCTTGCACTGATCGCGGAAACGAATCCTGAATCGCTCGAAGAGCTATCGCAGAAAACCGGACGCGCCGTGTCGAACCTGTCGCGGACACTCCGCACGATGGAGGGCTACGGCTTGATTCACTTCGAACAAGGGCCACGCCGCAGGCTTGCTCCGCGCGTTGACTACAGCGGCGTGGAGCTTGAGCTTGCTTTTCACTAACGTCCGCTGACATGGTTGGCTGCATGGCCGGCGCGCTTGCCGCTACGGCAGGAATGCCGGCGACAGCAGCCGCAGCCCGATCGTAAAGAAGCGCGCGCCGGTACCGCCGCCGAACACGTTGCCGTAGGTGGTATCGACCTGCACGCGGTCCTGCACCACCCAGAAACGGAATCCCGCCTGGAACGACGGCTTGCCGCGGTTCTCGCCGAAGGTCTCGGCGATCAGGAACACGCGCGGGTGCAGTTCCGTCTCCGTGCCTACACCCCATGTCATGCGCGTCTGCTTGTTCTCGGTGTCGCGGTTGGCGCCCACGTTCAGATGCGCGACGAAGCGGTCGTCGGCAAACGAGACCGACACCGGCACGTTGACATACAGGTTGCCGAACAGCTTGCGTTGCTCGGCATTGGGATGATGGATCAGGCCACCGGACAGCGCAATGCCATAACCGTTGGTCTCCAGCGGCTTCAGCAGCGTCTTGGCCTGGAACTGCACATTGGTGGCATCCAGCCCGCCATCGATCCGCTGCAGCGACCCGCCCAGCGTCAGCTCCAGGTTGCCGGTGGGATTGCAGCCCGGCAGCGCCCACAGCTCATTGCCGCCGGATTGGAACTGCATCCACGATTCCAGCTGGCAGGACTTGGGATCGACAATGCGGGCATCGTCGGTGATCAGCGGCCGGGCCGCAAGCGCCGGCCGGCAGGCCGCGGCCACGATGGCCACTGCGGCCAGACGCACGAAAAACTGGTGCCACACCATGGCAACCCTCCTGACAAATACCGCCACATGGCCGCCAACGATACGCGCAGGCCATGACAAGACATTGAAGGACAGGAAGGGAGGATCGGCACCGGCGGGCGCAGGCTTGCACCTGGCCGCGGGGGACATTGCAGGACGCGACGACGGCACTGCAGCGAAAGACTGCAGTGGCTCAGCGCACCCCGGCGGCCCGGGAAACATCCCTTCCGCGAGAATGACTGGGACAACTGTCCACGGATAACTCCGCTGGTAAGAACGGGGCGCAGTGTAACGGCAGGCCGGCGGCGCGGTCAACCCGAGCCATGCGCCACGCGCATGCATTCATGCGGAGATATCGCTACCGTCTGCGCCCCGCCTTCTCCTAACATCGGCTGCACCATCTGCCAGGCCGGCTTGAGACGACACCGGCCCTTGCCCCCCGGCAGCTGCCACAGAGGAGGAACAACGATGCCAAACAGTGCTGCGCCGACGAGCGCACCCTACACACCGGCAGCGCCAGCGGCGCCCGCCATCCAGCCCAGCCAGCGCCGCCGCGCCATCATCGCCACGGTGATCGGCAATGGCCTGGAGTGGTTCGATTTCACCGTCTACAGCTTCTTCGCGGTCATCATCGCCAGGCTGTTCTTCCCGACCGGCGACGATCTCAGCTCGCTGCTGCTGGCCGTGGCCACCTTCGGCGTGGGCTTCTTCATGCGCCCGGTGGGCGGCATCGTGCTGGGCATCTACGCCGACCGCGTGGGCCGCAAGGCGGCGCTGTCGCTGACCATCCTGCTGATGGCGCTGGGCACCACGCTGATCGGCATTGCGCCGACCTATGACCAGGTCGGCATCCTTGCCCCGCTGCTGATCGTGGTCGCGCGCCTGATGCAGGGCTTCTCCGCCGGCGGCGAGATGGGTGGCGCCACCGCCTTCCTGACCGAATATGCACCAACGCGCCAGCGTGCCTACTACTCCAGCTGGATCCAGGCCAGCATCGGCGTGGCCGTGCTGCTGGGCGCGGCGGTGGGCACCTTCGTCACCAGTTCGCTGAGCACCGAGGCGCTCAACAGCTGGGGCTGGCGCCTGCCGTTCCTGCTGGGCATCGTGATCGGCCCGGTGGGCTACTACATCCGCCACCACCTGGATGAAACCCCGACCTTCCGCGACAACACCGAGCGCGCCGATTCACCGCTGAAGGAAATCGTGCAGGCCTACCCGCGCGAGACCCTGGCCAGCTTCTCGATGGTGATCCTGTGGACGGTGTGCACCTATGTGCTGCTGTTCTACATGCCGACCTACGCGGTCAAGGTGTTGAAGGTGCCGCAGGCCGATGGCTTTATCGCCGGCATGGCGGGCGGCAGCGCCATCATGGTGTTCGCGCCGCTGGTGGGCCTGCTGGCAGACCGCATCGGCCGGCGCGTGCTGCTGAGCGGCTCGGCGCTGCTGATCCTGGTGCTGGCGTGGCCGATGTTCGCGTATATCAACCATGCGCCCGGCCTGGCTTCGCTGCTGGTATTCCAGCTGGTGTTCGGCGTGCTGATCGCCACCTATACCGGCCCGATCCTGGCGGCGTTCTCCGAACTGTTCCCGGCGCGCGTGCTGTCGACCGGCCTGTCGGTGGCCTACAACTTCGCGGTGACAATCTTCGGCGGCTTTGCCTCGTTCATCATCACCTGGCTGATCGCCACCACCGGCAGCAGCATGGCCCCGGCCATCTACGTGATGATCGCCGCCGCCATCAGCCTGGTCGGCACCCGCTTCGTGCGCGAACCTTCCTACCTGCAACAACGCTGACATGTCCCAGAGTCCCCAGATCCTTTTCCACGGCGGCGATGTGCTCGAACCCGGCACGGGCGAGCTGCTGCGCGGCCACGACGTGCTGGTTGAAGGCGAGCGCATTGCCGCGGTCGGCCCGGCCATCGATGCCCCCAACGCACAGCGCATCGACGCGCGCGGCAAGACCGTGATGCCCGGCCTGATCGACTGCCATGTGCACGTGCTGGCCTCGCTGGCCAATCTCGGCCTGAACGCGGTGCAGCCCAACGTGCTGGTGGCGATCCGCGCGCTGCCGATCATGCAGCGCATGCTGGAGCGCGGCTTCACCACCGTGCGCGATGCCGGCGGCGCCGACTGGGGCCTGTCGCAGGCGGTTGCCACCGGGCTGGTGCCGGGCCCGCGCATCTTTGCGTCGGGCAAGGCGCTGTCGCAGACCGGCGGCCATGGTGATTTCCGCCCGCGCTCGGATGTGCTGGAGCCCTGTTCGTGCGCCTTCCGCGCCGGCGCCATCGCACGCGTGGTGGATGGCGTCGATGCGGTGCGTCTGGCCGTGCGCGAAGAAATCCAGAAGGGCGCCAGCCAGATCAAGATCATGGCCTCGGGCGGCGTGGCCTCGCCCACCGACCCGATCGGCAACACCCAGTACAGCGAAGACGAGATCCGCGCGATCGTGGCCGAAGCCGAAGCCGCGCAGACCTATGTGATGGCCCACGCCTACACCGGCCGCGCCATCACGCGCGCGGTGCGCTGCGGCGTGCGCACCATCGAGCACGGCAACCTGGTCGACCGCGCCGCCGCCGACGAGATGCGCAAGCATGGCTCCTTCGTGGTGCCGACGCTGGTCACCTATGACGCGCTCGCGCGCGACGGCGCCCGCCTGGGCCTGCCGGCCGACTCGGCAGCCAAGATCGAGACCGTGCGCCAGGCCGGCCGCGACTCGCTGCGCATCTATGCCGATGCCGGCGTGCCGATGGGTTATGGCTCGGACCTGCTGGGCGAGATGCACGACCACCAGGCCGAAGAGTTCCGCATCCGCGCCGAGCTGCTCGGCAACCTGGAAGCGATCCGCTCGGCCACCTCGATCGCCGCCGCCATCCTGCAGCGCGAAGGCGAGCTTGGCACCGTGCGCGCCGGCGCGCTGGCCGACCTGCTGCTGGTCGACGGCAACCCGCTGGCCGATATCGGCCTGATCGCCGGCCAGGGCGAGCGCCTGAGCGTGGTGATGCAGGCCGGCCGCATCCACCGCCGCGCCGCCTGAACCCGGGCGGCGCGCCCCTCCCGCTGGCCTCCATCTGGATGCGCCGGCGGTCTATCATGGCGGCTTCTCTGACCGGAAGCCCCCATGCGCATTTCCCCGCTCCCGCCCCTGCCCAACCTGGTCGCGTTTGAAGCCGCGATGCGCCACGGCAGCTTCACCCGCGCCGCCGCCGAACTGCACCTGACGCAAAGCGCGATCAGCCGCCAGGTGGCCCAGCTGGAAGACTTTCTTGGGCGCAAGCTCTTTATCCGCGAACCGCGCGCGCTGCGCCTGACCGTCAGCGGCCAGCGCTATGCCGAGGTGGTGCAGCGCCTGCTGGTGGGCTGCGCCGAAGCGACCGAAGACGTGATGAAGGTGCGCAGCCATACCGCCTTGACGGTGGCGTGCTCCAGCGGCGTGGCGGTGCTGTGGCTGACGCCGCGGCTGGCCTCGTTCCGCGAGGCACACCCCGAGATCCAGCTGCGCCTGACTGTCAACGACAGCCTGGCGTCACTGTCGCCGGCGGAGTTCGATATCGGCATGTACTACCTGCGCGAGGGCCCGCCGCCCGGACTGGCGGCGCGACGGCTGTATGGCGAGGAAGTGTTCCCGGTGTGCGCGCCGGGCTATCTGAACGGCCGCACGCTGGCCCCGGCCGCGCTGGCCAATGAAACGCTGCTGATGCTCGACGACGGCCAGCGCCAGTGGATGTCCTGGCAGACCTGGCTGGCCAACCAGGGCCTGCCCGACGCCACGCTGCGCAACGTGCTGACCTCCAACCAGTACCCGATCCTGCTGCAGCTGGCCATGGAAGGCCAGGGCATCGTGCTGGGCTGGCGCCATATGATCGACGCCTGCCTGCGCGAAGGCCTGCTGGTGCGCGCCAGCGAGGCCAGCGCCAGCCTGGGCGGCGGCTACTACGCGGTGTGGCCGCGCGACCGGATGGAACCGGCCGCGGCACGCGCGTTCCGCAGCTGGCTGGTGCGGCAGGCGACGCCTGCACCAGCCTGAGTCGTCACGATCCCGCCTTGTAGTTCGTATCCTTGACGATCTTGACCCACCGCGCCGCATCCTCGGCAATGGTCGCGGCGAACTGCTCCGGCGTGCCGCCCACCACCTCATAGTCGATCGCTGCCAGGCGCTGCTTGATCTCGGGCTGCGCCAGGATGCGGTTCACTTCCTGGTTCAGCCGCGTGACGATCTCCTTGGGCGTTCCGGCCGGTGCCAGCAGCCCTGCCCAGGAATTGAAGGCCATGCCGTCATAGCCGGCCTCATGCATGGTCGGCACATCCGGCAGCGCGGGCGAGCGCTTGGACGCGAACACCGCCAGCGGGCGCAGCTTGCCGGCCTTGATCATCGCCATGCCGTTGAACGGGTCGATGGTCATGTCGACCTCGCCCGCCACCACCGCCTGCATCTGCGGCCCGGTGCCGCGGTAAGACACGCTGACGACGTCCGGCGTGCCCGCCGCGGACTTGAAGGTGGCGCCGATCAGCTCGATCATGCTGCTGCCGGCCGACAGGCTCAGCGGCTTGGTCTTGGACTTGGCCAGCGCCACGAACTCCTGCACGGTCTTGGCCGGCACCGACGGATGGACCACCATCACGAAGCCGATATTGCTGATCTGCGAGATCGGCGCAAAGCTCTTCAGCGGCTCATAGCCCGCCTTGTACAGCACCGGGCTGAGGGTCTGCGCCCCGGCGCTGTTCAGCAGCAGTGTGTAGCCGTCCGGCGCCGCGCGCGCCACGATGTCCGTGCCGATGATGCCGTTGGCGCCGGGGCGGTTTTCCACCACCACCGACTGCTTGAGCGCTTCGCCCAACTTCTGCGAAATCAGCCGCGCCACCACGTCGGTGGCCCCGCCTGGCGCAAACGGCACCACCATGCGGATGGGCTTGCTTGGATAGGTGTCACTCCAGGCCAGCGCGGGCATCGCGCCCAGCACGGCGGCGCACAGCATCAGGCGGCGGCGCGAGTTCGGTTTCATCGGGTTGTCTCCTGGACGGCGGTTGTCGGAAGCCGGCACCGGCATGGCCAGCCAATGGCTAGCACCTACCTTTATTCATATTTGTGAATTATATTTTACGCATATAAATTACCCCGTCAACCGAGGGTATGTGCGGACAGGTGCCCCAACCGTGACGCTGCCGGTGCTGACCCCAGCGGAAGTGCAGGCGAAGAACGCGGCCAACAC
>NZ_JFJW01000061.1:46376-121902 GCF_000611125.1 Cupriavidus sp. SK-4 | reverse complement strand
TGGCGCGCCCGGCTGGTGCGCTGGCTGGCCCCGCAAGCCGCCGCGGGCTGCGCCAGCGGCTGCGACGACGGTGGCTGCAATACCTGCGGATCCAACACCGCCAGCACCACCTCCGACGCGCAGGACAAGCCTGCCGAACAGGTGATTCGCTTCGTGCGCAAGCGCTGAGCGGCGCGCTTTCCTCTTCTACAGATCCACGCAGAAACGGGTACGCCCGCTGCTTCCGCCCGGCGCGGAGGCAGCGCTTTGCGCTCGCCTGCAAGCTGTCCAGCGGCGATAAAACGCGCCTGGAAGGGCTAGCACTATTGCACGCAGAAACGGGTACGCTTTGCGCACTGGCTTGCTTGGTGCGCCTATAGGGGACGTCCCGCAAAGGCAGGCTCAGCCTTGTCCCGACGCCTTTGCCGGCCTGCCCCGGCAGCGCCTGAAACGCTTGGCGCCGGTCACGCAGAAACGGGTACGCTTTGACAGCGTCCCTCGGGCATGGCAAACGCCACCAGCTCCGGACAACCGCTTGTTTGCTCCCAAAGCGAAACGCCCTCCGGATGGAGGGCGTTTCGCCAGGCGCGGGAACCTGCTGCTTACTTGACCGTACCGTAGAAGACCAGCTTCAGTGCCGTATTGTCGGCGACGGCGTTACAGGACACGGTAATAGTGAAGTCACCCTGCGCTGTGCCCGTGACGTACTTCTGATGATCCGCGACGCCAGGCGACAACTCCACCGGGCCGGTGCGGGTCCACGCCCAGTTGATGCACGCGGTGTACTGTGCATCGTCGCCAAGGTGCTTCATGCGCGCGGTCACCGGGATACTCATCGGCGGCATCAGCAGCAGCGTCATCGGATCCTGGTTGTCGCCGACCAGCGCCCAGACCGGGTTCTCGGTCACCGTCAGCGTGGCGCTGCGGCGCTCGCCAAGCTTGGTGCTGACTGCGGTCACCGTCAGGCTGCTCTGGACCGGACCCTTGTCGTTGGCCAGGCTGGTGCTGACCGTGGCGTCATGCGTACCCGCCGCTTCCGATGCGGACAGCGTGGCCGAGGTCGCCGTGTAGGTCCAGGCGCCGTCGAACTCCGCGGTCACGTCCTGGCCATCGTGGCGCAGCACACGCGAGGTAAAGGTTTCCGGACGGTTGCTGAAGACCTGCAGCGCATTCACCTCGCGGCCGCCCTTGGTCGTCACCACGCGATAGGCGGCGGCGCCGTTCTTCTGCACCGTCACCGCGATCAACCCGGCAATGGCATGCCCGTCCGGCGCGGTCACCGATACCGAGACACTGGCCGTGGCCGCGGCGGTGGGTGAGCTGTTGCTCGCCTTCAGCGTGGCGCTGTTCTGGCTGGCCGTGACCTGGACCGCGGAGCCGCTGCTGGACCATGCCCAGCTGTTGACGCTGGCGGACACATCGGCGCCGTTGCTGTCGACCAGCGATACCTTGACCGGCAGCTCCTGCCCGTCGCTCATCGACAGGCTGCTGTTCGGGATCGACAGGCTGTAGCTCAGCGCCGAGGCCGGCACCACGGTGATGGTGGCGGATTGCGCGGGCAGCTGCACCGTGGTGTTGTCGGCGCCCTTGACGCTCGCCACCACCTGGACGGTGGTCGTTCCGGTTGCAATGCCCTTGACCACGGCGCTGCCCGGCGTGGCGGCACTCGGCTCCACGGTGGCAATGCCGCTGTCAGTACTGGTCCAGTTGAAGGTGGTGTTGCCGGACACGTCGATGCCGTTGCTGTCTACCGCCAGCGCGCTGATGGTGATCGTGCGGCCGACGCCGACCTCGCCGGAGGTCAAGCTCATCTTCACCGTATAGGTCAGCGGTGTGGAGCCGCCCGCGTTTGGCGTGGTGGGCGTGCTCGAACCGCCGCCGCCACCGCCGCACGCTGCCAACAGCAAGGTCATGGCAGAGCCTGCCAGCCAGGATGCCCACGTTCTCAGTCTCATGATGTTCCCCCCAGTCATGTGTTTTTTTCCCGCGCTACCAGCCTAGGCACAAAGGTGCCAGCGCAATACCGGCCAGAGGACTGAGGTGCGGCGCACAGAACATGCGCGTGGTTCATCCTTTCAATGCAGCGGCACCGCCATTCGGGCGAGGCAAACATGACCGGCAGGGTCCCGGCCGCAAGCCGGCCCCAGCCGTTTGGCGCAACCCGCGCATGGCAGTCCCCCGATCGGGCCACGCCCGCACCCGGCGCTCTCCCGCGCTTGACCGGGGCCGGCCTTGTCGACTAACCTTTGCGGGTCATCCGGCTCCTGCCGGATGCGCATCAACCACGAGCGGCCCCCGGCCCTCCTCCTCCAGGCACGATGAACCGTTACACCAGCACACTCAGCCAGGCTGCCGATGCGTCCCGCATCGCTGCCCGCGCGCGCGTGCTGGCTGCCCTGGCATCGGGCCGCGCCCTGCGCGCTTCCTCGCTACTGCTAAGCCTATCGATCGGTTGCCGGGCCTAGTGCCCCGTGGCAGTTCGGCAGCCTTTCGCCACCCTTTTTCCTTTTTTTTTAACTTCCTTAGCGAGGAAGGAGACCCCGTATGCTCGGCAATCCCGCCACCAAGTACCAGCCCGCCGCCACCGTCGACATCCCTGACCGCACCTGGCCCGGCCGCACCATCACGCGCGCACCGCGCTGGATGAGCACTGACCTGCGCGACGGCAACCAGGCCCTGATCGAGCCGATGAACCCGGCACGCAAGCTGCGCTTCTTCGAGCAGCTGGTGAAGATCGGCCTGAAGGAAATCGAAGTGGCGTTCCCCGCGGCCTCGCAGACCGATTTCGACTTCGTGCGCATGCTGATCGAAGAGCAGCGCATCCCCGAAGACGTCAACATCGTGGTACTGACGCAATCGCGCGAAGACCTGATCCGCCGCACCGTCGAGTCCGTGCGCGGCGCAGCGCGGGCCACGGTGCACCTGTACAACCCGATCGCGCCGGCCTGGCGGCGCATTGTCTTCAATGCCTCGCGTGAAGAGATCAAGGAGGTCGCGGTCTCGGGCACGCGCCTGATCAAGTCGCTGACCGATGCCATGCCTGAGACGGCATGGACCTATGAGTATTCGCCCGAGACTTTCAGCCTGGCCGAGCTCGACTTCTCGCTGGAAGTCAGCGACGCCGTCTCTGCCGCCTGGCAGGCCGGCCCGGACCGGCCGATGATCCTGAACCTGCCGACCACGGTTGAATGCAGCACGCCCAACGCGTTCGCCGACCAGATCGAATGGATGCACCGCCGCCTGGCACGGCGCGAACACATCGCGCTGTCAGTGCACCCGCACAACGACCGCGGCACGGCGGTGGCCGCCGCGGAACTGGCGCTGATGGCGGGCGCGGACCGCGTCGAAGGCTGCCTGCTCGGCAACGGCGAGCGCACCGGCAATGTCGACCTGGTGACGCTGGCGCTCAACCTCTATACGCAGGGCGTGGCGCCCGGACTGGACTTCTCCGATATCGACGCGGTGCGCCAGTGCGTGGAGCACTGCAACCAGCTGCCGGTGCATCCGCGCCACCCGTATGTGGGCGACCTGGTGTTCACCGCGTTCTCGGGCTCGCACCAGGATGCGATCCGCAAGGGCTTTGCGCAGCAGCAGCCGGACGGCATCTGGGAAGTGCCTTACCTGCCGATCGACCCGGCCGACCTGGGCCGCAGCTATGACGCGGTGATCCGCGTCAATAGCCAGTCCGGCAAGGGCGGCATGGCCTACCTGCTGGAGCAGGTGCATGGCATCTACATGCCGCGCCGCCTGCAGATCGAATTCAGCCGCGCGGTGCAGGCCATGACCGACGACACCGGGCTCGAGGCGAGTGCCGATGATCTTTATGGGCTGTTCCGGCGCGAGTACCTGACGCAGGAAACGCCGCTGCGCTATGTATCGCACCAGCTGGTGTCTGACAGCGGCGGTGCCACGGAGATCGAAGTGCGGATGGTTCGCGACGGCAAGCCATGCAGCGTGCGCGGCACCGGCAACGGGCCCATCGACGCCTTCGTCAATGCGCTGGACCTGCCGGTACGCGTGATGGACTACCACGAGCATGCGATGACCGCCGGCGCGGATGCGCGCGCGGCCTGCTACGTGGAAGTGCGCGTGGGCGATTCGCCGACAGGGTTCGGCGCCGGCATCGACGCCAACCTGGTCACGGCCTCGCTGCGCGCGGTGATCTCGGGCGTGAACCGGCACCTGCAGGCCGGCTCTGGCGCAGCGCGGGCCCCGCAGTCCGCCGAGGCCGCCGAGGCCTGACACCGCAAGCCGCCGCAAGAAAACCGGTGTGCCCCGCCCCCACGGGGCACACCCGGAAAGACGCCCTTGCGGACGCCCACGACATGCTCGGTGCCGATCCGCACACGCTGCATGCGTGCTCGGATCTTTCGCACAGCGTAAGGGGCAGCATCGCGCCGCGCCACGAATAATTCCGCATGTGTTTAGAAGCGTCGGCGCAGCAGGCACCGCGGCGCCTGCCTCGCTGTAGCGCCTGCGCGACGCAGCCAGGCCCGTTCCCTTCTACTTGTTTTGGGTCAAAGCCCAGCCCGGCCTGCTCGGCCAAACTGGGCCCGGATTTGATACCAGACCAAGCAGAACCTCATGAAAACACTCTCTCTCCGCACCCGGGTCACCTGTTCCGCCATCGCCGCCTGCGCCATGCTGGGCGCCTTCACCACCCCTGCCGCCGCCGCGGACGATGCACAGGGCAACTGGATGGTGCGCCTGCGCGGCACCTATCTCGACATGGCCAACAGCTCCGACCCCGTCGGCGGCGTCGGCCCGTCGGACCGCATCACGGTCAACAACAAGTGGATTCCCGAGTTCGACGTCACCTACTTCTTCACGCCGAACATCGCCGCCGAACTGGTGCTGACCGTGCCGCAGAAGCAGGACGTCTACCTGGACGGCAACAAGGTCGGCACCTTCAAGCATCTGCCGCCGACGCTGCTGGTGCAGTACCACTTCATCCCCAACGGCACCTTCCGCCCGTATATCGGCGCCGGCCTGAACTTCACCCGCATCTGGGGCGCGGACATCGCCAACAACTCGCTGCAGCTCGATAGCTGGAGCGTCGGTCCCGCGCTGCAGATCGGCATGGACTACAAGCTGACCAAGAACTGGTTCCTGAACGCCGACATCAAGAAGATCTGGCTGTCGAGCGACGTGAAGGCCGGCGATGTCAAGGTGTCCAAGGTGAACCTGGATCCGTGGCTGTTCAGCATGGGTGTGGGGTATCGCTTCTGATCCTGCAGTGCCATGCAAAAGGCCGGCGCCAATCAGGTGCCGGCCTTTTGCTTTTCCGGATGAGCGAGGGTGCGGACCTACCGGAACGCCGGCTCATCAAAGCTGCGCAGCTTGCGCGAATGCAGCTGCTCGACTCCGTTCTCACGCAGGATGCGGATCGCCTCCAGCCCGATGGTCATATGCTGGCTGACACGCTGGCGATAGAAGGCGTTGGCCATGCCGCGCAGCTTGAGCTCGCCATGCAGCGGCTTGTCCGACACGCACAGCAACGTGCCATACGGCACGCGCAGCCGGAAGCCGTTGGCCGCCACCGCCGCGCTTTCCATATCGATGGCAATCGCGCGCGACTGGTTGAAGCGCGCATACAGCGACTTGGACTTCAGCTCCCAGTTGCGGTCATCGGTCGAGACTACCGTGCCGGTGCGCATGCGGGTCTTCATCTCGTTGCCGGACAGCCCGGTCACGCGCGCCACGGCCTCCTGCAGCGCCACCTGGATCTCGGCGATCGGCGGCACCGGCACCCACGGCGGCAGGTCGTGGTCGAGCACGTGGTCGTCGCGCACATAGGCGTGCGCCAGCACGTAGTCGCCCAGCTGCTGCGAGCGGCGCAGGCCGCCGCAGTGGCCCACCATCAGCCAGCAATGCGGGCGCAGCACGGCCAGGTGGTCGGTCATGGTCTTGGCGTTGGACGGCCCCACGCCGATATTGACCAGCGTCACCCCCAGCTTGTCTTCGCGCACCAGGTGATAGGCCGGCATCTGCGGCAGCGCGCGCGGGCGCGAGGCGTCGTCGGGTTCCGCGCCGCCCAGTTCCTGCATCACGTCGCCGGGCTCGACAAAGCGGGTGTAGCCGCCGCCATCGCTGCTGGCCATCAGGCCCCGTCCCAGCTCGACAAATTCGTCGACATAGCGCTGGTAGTTGGTGAACAGCACGAAGCGCTGGAAATGCTGCGGTGCCGTGCCGGTGTAGTGGTACAGCCGCTGCAGGGCCAGGTCCACGCGCTCGGCCGGGAACAGCGACAGCGGCCAGGCCTCGCCCGGGATCGGCTCATAGGTGCCGTTGGCGATGCCGTCGTCGATGCGGCTCAGCTCGGGCAGCACGAACGATGCCTCCAGCTCGCGCGCCTGGGTGTAGCTGATGTCGGTGGTCGAAGCCTCGATCACGAACGGCAGCGGGATCGGGCGCCGGCTCAGCCCCACCACCACTGGCACGCGGTGATAGCGCATCAGCCGCTCGATCTGGTCGCGGTAGTAGTCCGCCAGCAGGTCGGGGCGGGTCACGGTGGTGCCATATACGCCCGGGTAGGCCACCGTGCCCCAGGACGGCCGGCTGTCGGTGACCATGGTCTCGATGTTGACCGAGATGCCCAGGTACGGATAGCACGCATGCGCGGCCGAGGGCAGCGGCTTGCCGCTGGCGAAGGCGTCGAAGCGCGCGCGCACGGCGCCGACCGAAGCTTCGTAGATGTCGCGGATGCGCGCGATCGCCGCATCCGCGTCGGTGAATTCGGCAAGCTGGTCGGCCGGATGTGCGGAGGAAAAGACGGGGGCGTTCATGGAGGCCATGATACCGCGCCGGCGCGCCGGCGTGAGCAGCACCCGACCCCGCCGGAAGCCAAATTGACGCGCCCGCGCCCGCTCGCTACACTCCGCCAATTGCGCGGCACGGGTTCCCGTGCCGTTCTCGACTCGCGGCGCCCCTGGTGGCAAGGGGTGGCGAGGGGCCGTACACGCTTTACTGGGAGAGCCGCCGATGGAAATCCGTAACCTGTTGCCCGACGACATCGAGGCAGCCAGACAACTACTGATCGCCAACGGCTGGGCCCACCGGGTGGGCGGCCCGGAGAAATTCGCACGGCTGGTGGCCAACTCCCAACGGGTGGTCGTGGCGGTGGAGCACGGCGAGATCGTCGGCTTTGCCCGCGCGCTGTGCGACGACGTCTGCGACGGCTTCCTGTCGATGGTTGCGGTCGCGCCCAGCCACCGCCGGCGCGGCATCGGCCGCGCCCTGGTGCGGCACATCGTGGGCAACGACCCCGACATCACCTGGATGCTGCGCGCGGCGCGTTCCTCCGAAGCCGCATTCTTCGGCCAGCTCGGCTTTACGCCGTCGATGGTGGCAATGGAGCGGCGCCGGCCCTGATCCGCCAGCGCCCCGGGTGCAGCGTCAGCGTGCGCCCATCTTGCGCCGGAACTCCTCGGCCGTACCCACCTGCCGGAACAGCGGCCCGCCCGGTGCGAAGCGATCCGCGCTCGCCAGCGGCCCCACCACCACCGGTTCGAATCCCGCATCGCGCACCAGCTGCGCGGCCACGTCGAGCGCGGCCTTGTCGTCGCCGGCGACGGGCACCGCCACCAGGCCGCCCGCCCGGTGATGCTCGCTGGCAAACTGTGCCGCCCCCATGAAGTTGAAGGCCCGCACCACGCGCGCGCCGCGCAGGTAGCGCGCGGTGGTGATCCCGATGCCGTCACGCCTGGCCTCTTCGGTGATCGGGCCATCGCGGTGCTCATAGGCGTTGGTGGCATCGAGCACGATCTTGCCCCGCCAGGCATCGGCATGCTCGCGGCTGAGCTGCGGCAGCGCGCCATAGGGGGTGGCCAGGAACAGCACGTCAGAGAACGCAATCGCCTCGGCCACGGTGCCGGCGCGCGCCAGCGTACCCAATTCTTCCACCAGCGGCTTGAGTGCCTCCGGGTGCCGCGACGAGAACAGGACCGGGTGTCCGGCCTTGACCCACAGCCCGCCCACGGTGCCACCGATACGGCCCGAGCCGATCACGCCGATGCGCTGCGCGGCGGCCTCGCGGCTGGCCGCCGGACCAGGCTGGGCGCGCGCGGCGCGCGGCAGGGGCACGGCCAGCACCAGGGCCGCGGCGCCGGCGCCAAGCCAGCGGCGGCGGGCAGGATCGAAGCGGGATGCCTTGGCGTTCATCGCAAATCCTCCGCAGTGGACACGGCCATCCGGCCCGTACGTCATACGGGCCGCTGGGATGACTCTAGGCGAAAAGCGACGGCCGTGCGTGGGCGGCTAGCGGTCGTTGCGGATCGGCCCGAATTCGGCCGGCACCCACGCATACCCGGCCGCATCGCGGCGCACATGGCCAAGGCCCGGAAAGGGCATATGCGCGCCCCCCACCCACAGCCGGCCCTTGGCGGCATCGGCCAGGATGCGCTGGCGCGTGATCACGGCCTGTTTGCTGTCCACGTCGAACTCGATCGCCACCTGCGGGCGGCGGAACTGCACCGCATGGCTGTGCACGATGTCGCCCCACAGCAGCAGGCTGTCCTTGCCCGAGGTGAACAGGTAGCCACTGTGGCCCGGAGTATGGCCATTGGCCGGCACCGCGCGCACACCGGGAACGGGCTCGACACCGGCGCCGCCATTGAAGGGGCGGAAGCGCTGCGCCGCCTGGTACGGCGCGACCGCGGCGCGCGCCATGGCGAACAGGCCCTGCGCCTCCTTCGGCGCGGCGGCGGCATTCGCATCGCTGAGCCAGTAGTCGGCATCGGCCTTGTCGACATAGACGGTTGCGTTCGGGAACGCCGCCTTGCCGTTGGTGGCCAGGCCGCAGGCGTGGTCGCCGTGCAGGTGGGTCAGCAGCACGGTGTCGATCTGTTCCGGCGCGTAGCCCGCCGCGCGCAGGTTTTCGCCGATGCGCCCGAGGGTGGGTCCGAAGCAGGCAGCCGCGCCCGTATCGACCAGCACCAGGTGGCTGCCGGTATGGATCAGGTAGGCGTTGACCGCGGTCTGCATGCCCGGCGTCGATTCGACGAACATCCGCGCCAGCAGGCTCTGCACCTCGCGCGCGCTGGTGTACTTGAGGATCTTCGGGTCCAGGTCGATGTAGCCGTCATAGAGCGCCGTGACCTCGAGCTGGCCGACCATCATGCGGTAGTAGCCCGGCACCTGGGTCTTCTGCTGCGCCGGCGGCGTGGTGCTCTGCGCAGTGGCGATGGCGGGAAGCACGGCGGCCGCCATGGCGACGGCGATGGCGGCACGCAATACGGCCTGGCGCAACACCGGGCGACGGCCCGGACGTAAGGTTGCATGGCACACCACGGACTGCTGCTTCATATCCTGTTCCTGTTCTGGTTGGTGTTGTCGAGGAATAGGCCGGAGCGGCAAGGCGCGCGGCCAGGACCTAATCTTAGCTGGCCCTTGTCCATCAAGGCCGGAAGCACCAAAGCGTACCTACTTCTGCGTAAAAAACGGGGCCGTTTGGCCCCGTTTTTCATGCATGGGAGCTTGCGCTGCCCTGCGTTCACTCCGGCTGGATATTCGCCGCCTTGATGATGCGCCCCCACTTGCCGGACTCTTGCAACTGGAACTTCGCCAGCTCCGCGGGCGTGCTGGTGAACACCTCGGTGCCGGTCGACTTGTAGAAGCCGGCCGCGGTATCGCCGCGCGCGGCCTTGACCATCATCGCATTGAGCTTCGCCACCACCGACTGCGGCGTGCCGGCGGGCGCATAGGCCGCGAACCAGTAGCTCATCTCGTAGCCCTTGACGCCGGCCTCGTCGATGGTGGGCACGTCCGGCGCCAGCGGCGAGCGCGCCTTGCCCGACACACCCAGCGCGCGCAGCTTGCCGCTCTTGACCTGCGGCAGGCCGGTGGCCGTGTCGGTGATCATCATCTGGATCTGGTTGCCGAGCAGGTCGGTGATGGCCAGCGGGTTGCTCTTGTACGGCACGTGCAGCAACTCCACATGCGCCATCTGCTGGAACAGCTCGCCGGCAATGCGCGACGACGAGCTGCCGCTGCCGAAACTGAGCTTGCCCGGCTGCTGCTTTGCCAGCGCGATGAACTCGCCCACGGTCTTGGCCGGCACCTGCGGGTTGACCACCATGATCTGGCCGCCGCGGCCCAATGCGGTGATCGGCGCGTAGTCCTTGACCGGATCGTAGGGCAGCTTCTTGAACAGGTGCTCGTTGGCCGCATGCGTGGTGTTGGTGCTGATCAGCACGGTGTAGCCGTCCGGCGCGGCCTTGGCCACGTCCGAAGCGGCGATGAAGCCATTGGCGCCCGGCTTGTTGTCAACCACCACGGTGACCTTGCTGTCCACGGTAATGGCCTGGCCGATGGCGCGCGCCAGCTGATCGGTGGCGCTGCCGGCGGCGAACGGCACCACGAAGCGGATCGGCTTGTCCGGGAACTCGGCCCAGGCCTGCCCCGCGGGCAGGATCAGCGCAAGCGCGGCAACGGCCAGTGGCTTGAGAAATGGGTACATCGTGGTCTCCTGGTGAAATCGTTGTTGGTGTGAAGCGATGGATCAGTGGCTATCCGCGGTGCCGGACGCGAGCCGAGGCGGCACCGGGATCTCAAGCTGCAGCAGGCGGAACGACAGCGCCTTGCCGTGCGTGTCGAGGTTGAGCGCGTCGTTGACGCCGCCATCAAGCACGCCGTCGAGGACGAAGTTCATCGCCTGCAGTGACGGCACCAGGTAGCGCGTGACGGCCGTGGGCCGGCGCTCGCGGAACAGCGCGCGCACGGCGTCCTCGGTCACGTGCGCGACCAGGTGGTCGTAGTCGCGCGCGTCGTAGGCGATCACGCTGATGTTGGAACGGTTGCCCTTGTCGCCGGTGCGGCCGTGGGCGAACTGGTAGAGCGCGGCAGTGTCAGTCATGGTCGGACCTCCTCAGGCGATGAAAGCATGCGTGGCCGCCACGGCCTCGCGCGGCACCAGGCACGACACCGCATTCAGGCGCGCGCGCTGCGCGGTGCGAACGCCGCCGCCGCCGGCCGGGCCGCAGGTATAGAGCGCATTGACCTCGCGCTGCAGGGCCTGCGCCACCGCCAGGTCGTCATGCGCCAGCGCGGCGCGCAGGCGCACGTCCTGCGCCGCTTGCTCATGCGGCTGGCGCTGGGCGAACATGGTGCCGCCATCGTCGGCCAGCACGCTGAGCACGCCGATCAGGTCGAAGCGGATGGGCGCGTCATGGCCCAGCAGCTGCATGCGCCGGCGCAGGATGTCGGCGGCCAGCCGCGCGCGGGCGGCGGCATTGGGGCCGGCGTAAGAAATCTCGCCCTCGGCCAGCCAGCCGCCGTGGCTGAACACATTGGCCTTGAGCTGCGCCGGTCGGGGATGGCCGCGCACGTTGCGCACCGCCACGCGGTCGGGGGCCAGTTGCGTGACCGTGACCGTACCAATATCTGCGACCACGTCGGGCGTCAGGTACGCGGCCGGATCGTGGACCTCGTACAGCAGCTGCTCCTTGACCGTGCGCAGGTCGACGCAGCCGCCGGTGCTGGCGGCCTTGAAGATCTCGATGCCGCCGTCCTCGGCCAGCTGCGCGATCGGGAAGCCCACCGCATGCACATCGGGTACGTCCTTCATGCCGGGATCGGCAAAGTAGCCGCCGCTGACCTGCGCCCCGCATTCGAGCAGGTGGCCGGCCATGGTCGCGGCGGCCAGCCGGTCCCAGTCGTCCCACGACCAGCCGAAGTGCGCCATCGCCGGCCCCACGGCCAGCGCCGGATCGGCCACCCGCCCGCACACCACCACCTGGGCGCCGGCAGTGATCGCCTCGGCGATGCCCTGTGCTCCGATATAGGCGTTGGCGCAGACGAAGCGATCGGCGTCAAACGCATCGCCAAGAATGCCCTGCAAGCGCGCGCGCCCCGCATCGTCGGACAGGTCATCGCCCTCCACGACTGCAACGCGCGGCGCGGGCAGGCCCAGGTCCTGCGCCAGCTGCAGCACGCGCCGCGCCGCGGCGCGCGGATTGGCGGCGCCGAAATTGCCGACGATGGGAATGCGGTGTTGCAGGCACAGGCCCAGCACCGGCACCAGCAGCGCATCGAGTAGAGGCTCGTAGCCCTGCGCGGGATCGTTGCGCCGCGCCAGCTGCGCCAGCGCCAGCGTGCGCTCGGCCAGGGTCTCGAAGATCAGCGCGGCCGGCTGGCCGGAGGCAATCAGCGTGCGCACCACCGGCAGCGCGGCATCGGTGCGGTCGCCGGAGAAGCCGGCGCCGGAGCCGATCAGCAAGGGAGCAGTCATGGTCGGGGGCAGGTTGTTGGTGGGGTCGATCCCATTCTAGGGCGGGTACGTCCAGCCAAAAAACGGATTATTTGGATTAATCTATCGACTTGCTGGATAAATCCGCCAGGCCCTCATGAACCTCTCGGTCAAGCACCTGCGCGCCTTCGTGGCGCTGGCCACCTACCGCAATTTCACGCGCGCGGCACGCGCCTGCCACCTGTCGCAATCGGCCTTCAGCGCGCTGGTGCAGACGCTGGAGGAACAGGCCGGCAGCAGGCTATTCGAACGCACCACGCGGCACGTGGAGCTGAGCAGCGACGGCGTGCGCTTCGAGCAGACCGCGCGCCGGCTGCTGGCCGACTTCGAAACCGCGTTCGAGGACCTGCGCGCGCATGCCGAACGGCGCAAGGGGCGCGTGTCGATCGCGGCGCTGCCGTCGCTGGCCGCCGGCGACTTGCCGCCGCTGCTGGCGCAGTTCCGCGCGCTGTATCCGGGCATCGCGCTGGAGCTGTTCGACCAGCTCGCCGACGGCTGCATCGAACTGGTCCGCCAGGGCCGCGCCGACTTTGCGCTGGCCCCGGCGCCGGCCCAGGACGATGACCTGCACGTGGAGCCGCTGGTGCGCGACACCTTCCACCTGGTGTGCCCGGCGGACCATGCGCTGGCGCGCAAGCGCCGCATCACGCCGCAGATGCTGGCGGGCCTGCCGTTTATCCAGCTGTCGCGCACGACCAGCGTGCGCCAGCACCTGGACGCCGCGCTGCATCCGTTGCGCCTGACCAGCGTGATGGAGGTGGAGCACCTGGCGACGGTGGCGGCGCTGGTGCAGGCGGGGCTGGGCGTGAGCGCGGTGCCGTCGCTGGCGCTGTTTCAGTTCCGGCGCGAGGGGCTGGCGATCCGGCCGCTGCAGTTGCCGTCGCTGGTGCGCGATATCTGCCTGGTGCGGCTCAAGGACCGTGGCGACTCGGCCGCGGCAGCCGCGATGATCGACTGCCTGCAGGCGTTCTACCGCGGCGGCAAACCGCCCGCGCGGCGCTGAAAACCCGGCAAAAGCGGCACGCAGAATTGGGTACGCTTTGCTGCCGATGGCGCCTCAGAAGTGCCCGAGATAGCCGCCGTCCACGGCCAGCACCTGCCCGGTAACATAGGATGCGGCCGGCGACGCCAGGAACACCACCGCCCCCGCCACTTCCTCTGGCTGGCCCCAGCGGCCCAGCGAGGTGCGCTGGCGCAGCCACTCGGCCACGCTCTCGTCCTCGACCATGACCTGGTTGGGTTCGGTGGCGAAGTAGCCCGGCGCGATCGCGTTGACGGTGACGCCGTGCCGCCCCAGGTCGGCCGCCATGGCGCGCGTGAGCGCATCCAGGCCGCCCTTGGTGGCGGGGTAGAGCACGTCGCCGGCGCGCGCGACCTGGCCCGCGATCGAGCTCACATTGACGATGCGCCCGTAGTCGCCGCGGCGCATGCGCTGCGCGGCGAGCCGGCACAGCGCGTAGGGCGCCACCAGGTTGGTCTCGAGCATGGCGCGCAGGTCGCCGGCATCGAGCTGCGCCATGGTGCTGCGGTTGCGCGCGCCGGCGTTGTTGACGAGGATGTCGAGCCGGCCATGGGCGGCGTCGATGCGGTCGAACGCGGCCGCCACGGCGGCTTCATCGGTGATATCGAGCACCAGCGCCTCGGCGCTGCCGCCGCGCGCGGCCAGCGCGGCGACGGCCTCTTGCACGCGCTGCGCATTGCGCGCCACCACCAGCACATGGGCGCCGGCATCGGCCAGCCCGGCGGCAATCGCCAGGCCCAGGCCCTGCGCGCCGCCGGTCACCAGCGCCACGCGGCCGTGCAGCGAAAACGGGGTACGGGAGTCGAGGGAGGGGGTAGGAGTAGCCATGCGGGGGACTATACCGCAGCCCCCCTGCCCGCGGGTTTCAGCGGATCAGCTTGCCGGTGGACGAGACGATCGACATTTCCACGAACGACGAGCCGGTATGGCGCTCGGCGCTGTAGCTGATCAGGATGCCGCCAAGGTCGTAGTCGCGCATGCCTTCCAGCGCCGTGACCAGGCGCTCGCGCGTCAGGTCGGGGCCGGCGCGGCGCAGCCCTTCGACCAGCACCTTGGCCGACATGAAGCCCTCCATGCCGGCGTTGGACGGCTCCACGCCCTGCTGCTTGGCCAGGCTGCGGTATTCGCTGGCCAGCGTCATCTGGCTGGAGTTGGTGCCCGGCACCACCTGCGTGATGATCAGCCCGCGGGCATCGTTGCCCAGTTCACGGATAAAGGAATCGGCCGCGTTGTTGGACAGCGTGACGAACTGTGCCTCGCTGCCGGCGCCGCGCAGTTCGCGGATGATGCGCGCCGCCTCGGAGCCCGAGCCGATCACCAGTACCGCCTGCGGATTGGCCTTGTTCATGGCGGCCACGCTCTGGGTGATATCGCCCATGGGCCGGGCAAAGCTTGCCGTCGCCGCCGGCTGCACGCCGCGCGCCTGCAGCGCGGCGTTGTAGCCTTCCAGCACGTCCCGGCCAAAGCCGTCGTTGGCGTAGAAGATGCCGATGCGGCTCATGCCCGATGTGGCCAGGTGGTTGATCGCACGCGCCACCTCGTCCTGGTACTTGGCGCGCACGTTGAACACGTAGCGGTTGACCGGCCGGTGCAGCGTGATGGCGCCGGTCAGCGGCGCCACCAAGGGTACCTTCTGCGCGGCGATGATGGGCAGGATGCTTTCGTTCTGGGGCGTGCCGCGCACCATGAAGAGCGCGAACACCTTGTCCTCGTCGATCAGCTTGCGCACATTGTCGGGGGTGCGCTTGGCATCGAAGCCGTCGTCGTGGGTCACCAGCTCGATGCGCCGCCCGGCCACGCCGCCGTTGGCGTTGATGGTGCGCAGGTACACCTGCGCGCCGGCGATCTGCTCCTTGACCGAACCGGCCACCGGACCGGTGACGCCGGCCGACTGGCCGATGCGGATGGTGTTGCGGGTCACGCCCGGTTCCGCCAGGGCGGTCTGTGCGGCCCATCCCAGCGTGGCGGCCAGCATGCCGCACGCGATCCATTTCGCTTTCATTGTCTCGACCCCTTGCGCCTGTCCGGCTGACTTCATCGTTTTATTGCGGCACGGCATGCACGGCCGTGCGCCGTCACGCAAGTTACCGCATGCGTCTCATGGGGGCAAACCGGGAAAGTTCGGGGTGTTGCAGCAGCATCACACCGGAACCGCGCAGGCAGTTCCGGTGTGAGCCGGGGCGCGCTAAAGGATGCGCGTCTGGGCGCGCCGCAAGGGCGCGCGGAAAGAGATGCGACAGCGCTGAACAGCAACCAGCGGCGCTAAGCCGACGGCTCAGGGGAAAGCCGGTACAGCCGGGTCCAACCCCGCAAAGCTGGCTTCCGGATGCGCGTTCGCGAGCAGGGTTTCGATTTCCTCGACACGGCTGCGCGGAACGTCGACCATCAGCAGGATCTTGCCGGCCTCAATGTCTTTCTCGAATGCACGCAGCCGGCTGTTGGGTGCCGAGCTGCCGATCATGCTCGAGGCCCATGCGCCAAACACCGCGCCCAGCACCGCCAGCACGCCGACGAGGCCCCACTGCGGGGTATCGCTGACGATCGGGAACATCGCCACCACCACGCCGGCCACCACGCCCACGCCGCCGCCCACCATCAGGCCCATCTCGGCGGCATGCACGATGTCGGAGGTCTGGAACAGGTTGGCTTCATGCAGGCCGGTCATGTCGGAGCCGTCGCGCGCCACGAAGTGGATGTGGCGGTTCTCGAGGCGGGCAAGCAGCAGGTCGTCCATGGTGCGGCGGGCACTCGCCAGGTCGGGCAACAACCAGAAGATGCGTTTGCGCATGTCTCTCTCCTTTTTCAGGCCGCACCACCGGTGAGTTTGAACCTGGTCAGAAAGTACCGCTGGCGGCGCGGGGTTATTTCTTTGTACGCCGTTCAAGGGGCCAGCGCAAGGCGCGTTTCCGTGCCTGCGCACCCTGGCCGCGAATGTGATGCGCACGCATGCTCCGCGCATGCGGGGCACGCGTCACGTCAGACGGAAGTGCGCAGAAAAGCGTGTCAGAAAGTGATCGGCAGGCGCAAATTCACCTGCAGGTCGGGGGTGTCGCGCGTCAGCCCCGCACCCACTGAAAGGTTCACCGTGTAGCGGTTGTTGAAGCGGTACGAATAGCCCACCAGCAAGGTGCCCTGGGTCACGCGCACCGAGCCCGGCACGGTCTGGCCGTTCTGCTTGGTCGGCCAGATGATGGCCTGGTCATAGCCGATGCTGAACGACGCCTTCTCATTGAGCGACAGGCCCATGCCGAAGCTGAACTCGAAGATGTCGCCCGGGGCGATCTTGCCGAGGTTCTCCTTCTCGCCGTTCAGCACGGTGCGGCTCACGTTGTCGCGCGCAAAGTTGTGCAGGTAGCTGAAGGTGCCGAAGAACACTGCCGGGTCGGTCGGCAGCAACCAGGTGACGCCGGGCTGGAGCGCCTGGAAGCCGGTGCCGGTGGGCAGCCCGAGCGGCAGGCCGGTGCCGGTGGCATTGCCCACGCAGCGCGTCACGCAATCGGTCACGACTTCGAACGGGTCCTTGCCGGTATTGGACTTGTAGCGCAGCCAGCCGACGAAGTACGGCATCTTCTCGTTGCCGTAGTTGAGCTGGTAGCGCACCGTCGCCTCGACGTCGCCGATGCCGCTGCCGCTCGCATTGAACACTCTGTCGACGGCCGTGCCGGTGAAGACCTCGCGGCTGACGGTCTGGCCCGATGAGTGCACGTAAGGCACCTTGGCTTCGATTTCCAGCCGCTTGGTCAGGCCGTAGCGAAACGCTACCGACGGGATATAGGTCGAGGTCTTGACCTCGCGCACATCGACCAGGCCGATCAGGATGGCCGGGATGACTGTGTAGCCGACCAGCGCGACGCGGTTATTGGACGAATAGCCGTACTGGAAGCCGGGCTCGATCACCAGCTTGCCCTGGGCGGTCAGCACGCCGGGCTGGTCGATGATCGGCGCGATCTCGGGCGGACGGCGGTCTTCCTCCGGCGGGCGGCCCACGGGTTCTTCCAGGGCCACGGTCTGCCGGTCGGCGGACTCGCCCGCCTGCGGACCCTGGGCCATGTCCTGCGGTGGCTGGAGAATGATCTGCTGCGGGTTGTTGACCGCGTTGGGCGCTGGCTGGGTGGCGCTGGCAGCGGCCGCCGCGGTGGCGGCGTTGGTGGCGTTGTCGGACGGCGACACGCCGGGCCCCGCGCGCTGGCCGCCGCGCTTGTTGGCCAGCACCTCGGTGCCGATCACGTTGCGCAGTTCGCGGATCACCGCCTCCTGTTCGGCCAGAGCCCGCTTCATGGCGTCGAGCTGGCTGGCCTGTTCGGCAAGCTCCTTCTGCAGTGCTTCCAGTCCGGCTGCGGGTGGTCCCGCATCCGGCGGCGTCTGGGCCTGCGCCAGGCCGCCGAGCAACAGTAACGTCGAGCATCCCGCATTGCGAATGCCCTGCATCGACCGCTTCTTCATGACGTCTTCCTCCCCCGGGACGGCAGACTGTTCTTGCAGGAGCCTGCGACCTGTACTGCCCGATGCCTCGCTACGACTACCTCATGCTTGCGGCCCGCATCAGCGCGTTGTTCAGCGTGGTGTTGGCCAACTGCGACCGGAATGCCTGCAGCGTATTTACGCTTGCGTCGATTGTCATCAGGCTCCGGATGCTCTGGTTGTTCAAGGTGTTCTGGATCACGGTCGTTGGCGTCCCCGCCAGCGATCCCACCGCGGCCGCATTGCCCGGGCCGTTCTGGATCACGTTCAGCAGCCCGTTGGTCACGACCTGGCCGGTGGCCGAATTCGCCACCGTCACGGGCAAGCCGGCTGCACCGCTGGCGCCCGAACTGGCCCCGGACGCGCCGGTACTGCTGGCCGATGCGCCATTCGCCGCCGAGGTGGCGCTGGCGCCATCCGCGCCTGCCGTCACCGGATTGGCCGCCAGCGCGTTGGCGACCGCCGCATTGGTGCTGGCAACGATGGCCGGGCCCAGCGTCGAGGCAAGCCGCGCAGCCTGGTCGGCGGTGATACGGCTGACATCGGGGATGTTAATGCTGGTGGCAACCACCAGGGCCCCGTTGATGTACACCGCGCGTTCGATACCGAACGAAACCTGCAGGCCCGGCACTTCGAAGCCGCCCCGCATGTCGTCGAGTTTTTCGTGTGCTACCGGTTTCCAGCCGGCCATGCTGCCGCGTGCGGCAGCCAGAGGGTTTTGGTCCTGCCCGTCGCTCGAGGGCATGGCCCCCTGCGATGGAAGCGCCGACGCGTCGACCGCGTCGGGCTGTGGCAGCATGGTGGCCTGCGCCGTGCCGGCACAGGCCAAACCGGCACCGAGCAGCATCGCCGCGGCCGCATGACCGGCGCTGCGAGGGGCTGCTGGGGTCGGGAAGGAAGTCTGCAACATGATGCGTTCCTCAAAAATCGCCCGCGCCATGCTTGGGCATGACGGTGAAGAACAGGCTATCCCGGTTGACTCCCATCCAGTAAGGACCGCTCGGCGCAACGCGCCAGTCGGCTGCAAGGTTGAACCGCGCCCGTTCGGTGCGGTTATGGATCACGAACAGCAGCTGGCTGTCCCAGATCTGCTCGAAATGCTCGCGTGACATGGCACGCGTGCCGCGTGCGGGATCGCCGATCAGCACGCGGTCGCCCTTCACGCCCTTGACCACCACGAAATGGTGGTAGCCGTTCTCCACGATCAGCACGATGGCCGGCACCTGCGTCTCTTCCAGCTTGGACAGCGGCAGCTCGTAGCCGTCGGCCTCATAGCCGAGCGCACCCAGGAAGCGCTTCATGTCGAGCAGCGAGAACCCCTCGGCGCGGATCTTCTGCTGGTCGCCGTTGAGGTACATGTTCTGGAAGACCGTGGCCTCGTTCACCGGATGGCCGTACTGGTAGGTCAGCAGCGTGGCCACCGCGGCCGAGCCGCAACTGAAGTCGAACTGCTGCCGGATCGTGGACTTGTAGCGCGCCTCGCGCACGCTCGTGACCCGGACGTTGTAGGGCTCGCCGACCGGCCCGTACATCAGGGCGTCGGCAGCCTGGGCACACGGGACGCCCCCCGCGGCCAGCGCGAACGATACAGACGCCAACAGGTTTCGCAGCGGCTTCATTGCTTGAACTGGACGTTGACGATAGTGGCGTTCTGGATCAGTACGTTGGAGCCCGAGTTCTGGATCGCGGTAGGAATCCCTGCCGCATTCGAGAAGGCCCCGTCCGTGATGTTGTTCGTGCCGGACAGAATATTGACCGCGGCGTTGTCGGCCACGGTACCGTGCAGGCGCATGTCGTTGACCGTGACTTCGGCGCCGCCACGGATGTCATCCAGTTTAGACACGGGTACAGCTTTCGCCACCCCTCCGAACAAGGAAGTTGCGGCCGCCGGCTGCGCGGTGGTTGCAGCCGTGTCCGGGGCCGTGCCAGAAGCAGCGCGCGCCGCTGCCATGGTGGCGTCCAGCCCTGGCGGCTCAGCGTGCGCCTGCAGCACTGGCCAGGCGAGTAAGACCGTCGCGAATGCCCCGACGGCGAAGCGGACCGATTGCATGGTGTCGTCTCCTCTTGCCTGCGGGCCGCCCCCATCCGGGCGGCTGCACGGCAATCAGGCTTGCTTGGGCATGACAGGACCCGCGCGCCCGCACACAGGATGCGGGCGCCGGTCCTGCCGGCATGAGTGCGAGCTGCCGGTCCGGCCCGGGCACAAGTCCCGGGGCCGGACCGTGGCTGCGCGCCTTACCGGCTGCCGCCGACCTGCAGGTTGGCCTGAACGTTCACGCTTTGCTGCACGAGCGAGGCAGCGCCGCTGTTTTGGTTGGCCATCATGATGCCCGCCGCCGTCTGACCAACGCTGGTCATGGTGTTGGACATATTGAAGGTGCCCGCGTCGACATAGTTGTAGCCGCCAGCACCACCCGCGCCGCCGACTGCGCCGTTGCCGGTGCCGCCAGTGCCGCCATTGCCGGTGCCGCCTGCGCCGCCCGCGCCGCCGCCTGCGCCCACAGCACCGTTGCCAGCCGTGGAGCTGCCATTGGATGCCGAGCTCGATGCGCTGCCGTTGGTGGCCGAACCGCCCGCGCCACCCGCGCCGCCAACGCTGGCTTGCGAGCCGCCCGCGCCGCCAGTGCCGCTTGCCGCGCCAGCTGTTGCCGTCGAGGTCGCCGCGCCGCCCGCGCCACCGGCACCGCCAGTGCCGCTGCCGGCACCGCCGGCTGCGCCTGCGCTCGCCGTTCCGGCTCCGCCCGCACCGCCACTCGCGGTACCTGCGCCGCCCGAACCGGTGCCTGCGCCAGCCGTGTTGGTACCGGCCGCTGCGCCGCCTGCGCCGCCCGCGCCGCCAGTGGTAGTGTCGCCACCCGCACCGTTGGCATTGCCGCTGCTGCCACCCGAGCCGCCGGCCGAACCTGCCAAGCCGCCCAGGGCGCCGCTGGCACCCAGGCNNCCGCTGGCACCCAGGCCACCACCGCCGATCGCGCCGGCACTGCCGCCGCGGCCGCCGGCGCCGAGCGATGCGCTCAGAGCGCCGCCGCCCTTGCCATAGGCATCGCCGCCGCTGCCGCCCTTGCTGCCCGCTGCGGAGAGCGCGCTGCCGCCACGCGCCTTGGCATTACCGCCATCGCCGGCCCAGCCAATCGCCTTGCCGCCGGCGCCGCCATCACCAGCCGTGGCGCTGCCGTTGGTGGCATTGCCATTGGTGGCGCTACCGTTGACAGCGCTGCCACCGGAGCCGCCGGCACCGCCGGCGCCGCCGTTGCCGCCATTGCCGCCTTGCCCGCCTTCGCCGGTACCGCCGTAGCCGTAGCCGCCCCGACCGCCGGCTGCACCATTGGCGTTACCCGAGTTGGTGGCATAGTTGCCGATCGGGCCGATCGTGTTGCCGGAAACCGTGCCGCTCAGCTTGCTGATGGCCAGCGCCTTGCTGGTGTTGAAGGCGTTGCTGACACTGGAGGTTGCGCTGCCACCGTTGGCGCCTGCGTTGCCTACGCCATGGTCAAAGTTGATCTTGCTCTTGTTGTTCGAGTCGGTCGTGGTCTTGGTCTTGCTGATGCCGACCGTGGTGGTCTTGGTGTTGGTGCTGCTGTCATTGGCCTGCACTGCGGTCGAATATTCGTTCGCCGCCGCGCCGCTGCCACTCTGCGTCGAGGTCGCCGTGGCGGATTGCGTGTTGTCGCCGCCACCTCTTACCACGTCGTTGTTATTGGTCGGATTTGCCCAGGCCTGTCCCGCAAATGCCATGGCGATAGCCGACGCCAGTAAGGTCTTTTTCATACGAAGCTCCCAGGAGAATTGCACAGTGTCACAGCGGCTCAGCCTCCGGCCGGCGCTCTTGCGAGGAACGACGGCTGGAGGTTCAGGTCCGGCACCCAGCCAAACCAGACTCCCCCTGCGCATAATCGGTGCCAGCTGTGCCACCTGCGGCGCCAACTCCTTGTATTACAAGGCCTGCCCGGCACTCTGGCGGGAACTTTGCGCGGCTTTGCGCGACCACTGCCGTCCGCGCCGCTGTGCACGGCAGACGACATGTCACACCGCTGTGACACGGCCACTCCCAGCCCACCTGGGGGGGCTCCGGAGTGGTCGGAAAACGCCTTATTTTTCAGTGCCTTATGCAGGCAGTCAGGATTTGCCCGAGGCGCGACCGTACGTATCGGGACTGAAACACGACACCGAGGGTGCAGTCACCGCCGCCCATGCGAGACTTCCCAGATTGCAGCAGCGCCGCCCCGATGTCATGTTCTCGCCGCCCGGCACAAACCCGCTCCACCGCACCGGCGTTGTTCGCCCATGCAACGCATACAGCGGCGCCGGACCGACTTCACCCGCATGGCGCAATCCGCCAAGGGCCTTGGCGGAAACGGGATGCGTCGCTGCAACACTGCGCCAGCGGCGTTGTCCCGCAAGCGCCACTGCGGCTATCCATGCTAGGCTCTATGTCTGATTTAAAGTACATTAGAGGCATTACAGACTTGTCATCTCTCCACAAGGGAAACCATGAGTGAAGCCGTCGTTCCCCTGTATCACCAGATTTACGTGGTATTGCGCCAGCAGATCGTGGAAGGCCGCTTCGGCCAGGGCCCCTTGCCGGGCGAGATCGACCTGGCCAAGCAGTTCCACGCCTCGCGCGTGACCATGCGGCGCGTGTTCGACCGCCTGGTGCAAGAGGGCCTGGTGCGCCGCCATCGCGGGCTTGGCACCTTCGTCAATCCGCATCCGGTGCGCCCGGCGGCGGCGGCCGGCGAGGAACGCGGCACCAGCCTGCTCGACAACATCATCGACATGGGCCAGAAGACGTCGGTGAAGGTGATCTCGATCGACGAAGTCCATGCCACGCCCGATGTGGCCGAATCGCTGCAGATCGAGCCGGGCGATCCGGTGGTGAAGATCGTGCGCGTGCGCCACTACCGCAACCGGCCGCTGTCGCATATCACTGTCTACCTGCCCGCGGACCTGGGCCGGCCGATCACGCGCCAGTCCCTGGAAGAGCGGCCGGTGCTGCGCCTGCTGGAGGCCGGCGGCGTGAAGCTGGGCCGTGCCAGCCAGGTGCTGTCCGCGCGCCTGGCCGACGTGGTGGTGGCGCCGCTGCTGGACGTGCCGGTAGGCGGCGCGCTGCTGGCGGTGCGCCGCGTGGTCAAGGACGCGGCCGGGCGCCCGGTGCAGCTGCTGCTCGGCCAGTACCGCCCGGACCGCTATGAATACCGCATGGAGTTGTCGCCGGCCGGCGTGGACAGCGCCAACGTCTGGGTGGAAAGCGAAACCCGCCCGGGCCTGCGCGACTGACCCCGCGGACCGCTGCCAACTTCCCGCAGGCGGCGCTGCCAGGGATGCGCCACGTAACGTTCCGGGCGATACTGCGCATCCCTGATCACATCGAGCGAGGAGCCGTCGCCATGCCAGTGTTCCGCCTGGTCCCGTCCAACCCGACCCGTTTGCCGTCGATCCCCCGCCGCGCCGCGGTGCAGCGCCTGGCCATGGCCGGCCTGGCCGCGTGCGCGCTGGCCCTGCCGCTGTCCGCCGCGGCCCAGGGACAACCCCAGGTGGCCGGCGGCAAGCCGATCCGGATCCTGGTGGGCGCGCCCGCCGGCGGCACCACCGACACGCTGGCGCGCACCATCGCCCAGGAAATGTCCCAGGAGCTCGGCCAGCCGGTGGTGGTCGAGAACCGCCCCGGCGCAGGCGGCAATATCGCCGCCGACCTGGTCGCCAAGAGCGCGCCGGACGGCAGCACGCTGCTGATGAGCTTCACCAGCCACACCATCAACGCCACCCTGTACAAGAAGCTGCCGTTCGACCCGGTGCAGGACTTCACCCCGATCACGCTGGTGGCCACCGTGCCGAGCGTGCTGGTGGCCACGCCAAAGCTGTCGGCCAGCAATGTGCCCGAGCTGATCCGCCTGGCGCGTTCCGAACCGGGCAAGCTGAACTTTGCCATCGGCTCGGTGGGCTCGTCGCTGCACATGGCCGGCGACATGTTCAAGATGATGACCGGCACCTACATCGTCAACATTCCGTACAAGGGCACCTCGCCCGCGCTCACCGACGTGCTGGCGGGCCAGTGCGACCTGATGTTTGCCAGCACCATCAACGTGCTGCCGCATGTGCGCGCGGGCAAGCTCAAGGTGCTGGGCGTGACCAGCCCCGCGCCGCTCCCGCAGTTCCCGGGCGCGGCGCCGATCGGCGCCACCGTGAAGGGCTTCGAGTCGAGCGCATGGTTCGGCCTGTTCGGTCCGGCCGGCATGCCGCACGAAGTCACGCAGGCGCTGTATCACGCCGCGCGCAAGGGGCTGGAAACGCCCGCGGTGCGCAAGCGCCTGGAGAACGACGGCGCGCAGCCGATGGGCACGCCGCCCGACGCCTTCGCCGCGTTTGTGAAGCAGGACGTCAGGCGCTGGGCCGCCGTGGTCAAGTATTCGGGAGCCTCGCCGGAATGAGCCACACCCCCGCCACGCTGGCGCAGAAGCTGGTGGCGCGCGCCGCCGGGCTGGCGCATGCGGAGATCGGCACGATCGTGATCTGCCGGGTCGACCTGGCGATGTCGCACGACTCCAGCGGCCCGCGCCGCGTGGCCCCGCTATTGGAAGAGCTTGGCACCGGGGTCTGGGACCCGTCGCGCTACGTGGTGGTGACCGACCATTTCGTGCCGGGCGGCGATGCCCAGGCCGAGTCGATCCTGCGCTTCACGCGCGACTGGACGCGCCAGTCCGGCGCCCACTTCATCGACGCCGAAGGCATCTGCCATGTGGTGCTGCCCGAGCGCGGCCATGTGCTGCCGGGCCGCCTGATTGTCGGCGGCGACAGCCACAGCCCCACCGGCGGCGCCTTCGGCGCCTATATGTTCGGCGTGGGCGCGACCGAGATGGCGGGCGTGCTGGCCACCGGCGAGATCTGGCTGCGCGTGCCCCATACCATCCGGCTGCAATGGGACGGCCAGCTTGCAGCGGGCGTCTGCGCCAAGGACATGATGCTGTTCCTGTGCGCCACGCTCGGCATGGGGGGTGGCCGCTATGAGGCGCTGGAGTACACCGGCAGCGCCGTCGCCGCGCTGTCGATGCAGGAGCGCATGACGCTGGCCAACATGAGCGCCGAGCTGGGCGCGCAGACCGGCCTGGTGGCGCCCGACGCGGTCACGCTCGGCTGGCTGGCCGAGGCCGGCGTGCCGGCGCAGACGCTGGCCGCGATCGACCTGGCCCACTGGCGCACCGACCCCGATGCGCCGGTGCTGGCCACCCACCGCTTCGACGCCGCGGCACTGGTGCCGCAGGTGGCGGCGCCGCACTCTCCGGCCAACAGCGCGCCGGTAGGCCAGGCCGCCGGCGAGCCCGTGCAGATCGCCTACCTGGGTGCCTGCACCGGCGCCAAGCTGGAAGACCTGCGCATGGCCGCGCGCGTGCTGCGCGGGCGCCACGTGGCAGCGGGCGTGACCCTGCAGGTGGCGCCGGCCTCGCGCCGCGACCAGCTGCTGGCCGAGCAGGAGGGCACGCTTGGCATCCTGACCGACGCCGGCGCCACGTTGCTGCCCAATGCCTGCGGCGCCTGCGCCGGCTATGGCGCGGCGCGCTTCCCGGCGGGCAGCCGCGCGATTGCGTCGACGGCGCGCAACTTCTCCGGGCGCATGGGCGACGCCGGCAGCGCGGTGTGGCTGGGCTCGCCGATGACCGTGGCCGCCAGCGCCGTCACCGGCCGCATTACCGATCCGCGCACGCTGCTCGATTAACGCAGCGGACCTGACTTCGTGCCCGCCTGGCGGGACAAACTTCTTGCATGACCTCTGCTATCGCCCCCGCCCCCGCTGGCCGCCTCTGGCGCTTCGGCGACAACATCGACACCGATGCCATGGCTCCCGCCGTGCTGATGAAATCGCCGCTGCCCGTGCTGGCCCGGCATTGCCTGGCCTCGCTGCGCCCGGAGTTCCCCGGCAGCGTGCAAGCCGGCGACGTGCTGGTGGCTGGAGCCAACTTCGGCATCGGCTCCTCGCGCGAGCAGGCGCCGCAGGCGCTGCGCGAGCTGGGCGTGGGCGCCGTGGTGGCGCAGTCCTTCGGCGGGCTGTTCTATCGCAATGCCATCAACCTGGGCCTGCCGGTGCTGGTCTGCGCCGACACCAGCCGCCTGGCCGACGGCGCGCACGCGGTGCTGGACCTGGCGACGGCACAGCTGCGCCTGGACGACGGCAGCCTGGTCGCGTGCGAGCCCATCCCCGACTTCCTGCGCGCGATCCTGGCCGCCGGCGGGCTGGTGCCGCACCTGAAGGCGCGCCTGGGCAAGGGCTGAGCGAACCTCAGCGCGCAGGCGGCGGTGCCGCCGCGCGCAGCAGGGCCAGCGCCTCTTCATCGCTGGTCTGGGAGAAATCCAGGTAGAAGGCGCCAACCGCGCCGAAGCTGGGGGGCGTGTTCAGGCAGATCACCTCGTCGGCCGCGGCCGACAGGCTGGCCAGCCCCTCCTCAGACCCCACCGGCGTGGCCGCCACCACCCGCGCCGCCCCGGCCATGCGCACGCCTTCAAGCGCGGCGCGCATGGTGGCGCCGGTGGCCACGCCGTCATCGACCACGATCACCGTGCGCCCGGCGCGCGCCGGCACCGGCGCACCGCCGCGATAGCGCCGCTGGCGCCGCGCGATCTCGTCGAGCTGGCGGCCGCGCTCAGCATCGAAGCTGCCGCTTTCCACGGCGCGGCGCGCCCAGGGATCGTCATTGACCACCGTGTGCGGGCCGCCGCCGCCGGCATCGCCCTCCACCACCGCGCCCAGCGCCAGCTCGGGATAGCCGGCAGCGCCGATCTTGCGCACCAGCAGCACGTCCAGTTGCGCGTCGAGCGCGCGCACCACCTCGAACGCCACCGGCACCCCGCCGCGCGGCAACGCCAGCACTAGCGCGGGCTGGCCCAGTTGTGCGGCGCCGAAACCCAGTTCGGCCAGGCGGCGGCCCAGGTACTGGCCAGCCTCGCGGCGATCGGCAAAGCATGGTGGCAACGACATGGCACGCTCCGGAAGGTCAGCGGCACTCAGGCCCACGCTGCGCGCAAGGCAAGCGGCGCAGGCAACCCTCAGCCAATATAGACCCTGCCGCGGACGGCGTTGGCGCAAGTCGCCGGCGGCACCCGGACGCGCGCAACACCCGGCGAGCCGCCCCGATTGGACGCGATTGCGCAACAGTGTGTTCAGGCTGTGGTGGCTGACTGCGCCGCGCTGCAGCATTAGGATGGCTGCACGCGTTGACAACGCCGATCCGCAGTTGCCGGGTGCAGTGCCCGGCCCTTGAGAATGAGCCTGACATGACTTCGCCATCCAACACCCGCGCCCAGCTTGCGCGCCCCGACCACCAATCCGCCCCCGAAGCCGGCCCCCTGGCCGCGCCCGACATCCCGTTCGGCTCGCTGGAAGCCGCGGCGATGGCCGAGCTGCCCTACACCTTCCGCCCGGCCGGCACCTGCACCCGCTACTACAACGAGTTCTTCGGCTGATCCGCGGGCGGCGCGCCCGCCCCCATCACGGTCTCGCATAGCGCGGCCAGCCGCGCGGCCATGTCGCGCGCCGCGGCCGGCAAGTCCGGCTGCGCGTGCAGGCTGAGCTCGACGTCGGGCACCGCGGCGGGCCAGCCGTCGTCCTCCAGCACCTGGTGCTGGGCCGTGGCCAGGCGCCGCGGCAGCAGGGTGACGCCCAAGCCGTCGGCCACCGCCGCCAGGATGCTGGCCAGGCTGGCACTGACAAAGGCCACACGCCAGCGCCGTCCGCCGGCGTCGAGCGCGTGCGTCATCTCGCCGCGGTACAGCCCGCCCACCGGAAACGCCACCAGCGGCACCGGGTCGCGCGCCACCGCCGGGCGGCTGCGGCTGTCGATCCAGCACAGGGGCTCGGGCCAGCTGGCCAGCCCCGGCGCCTGCCCGACCCGCTGCTTGACCAGCACCAGGTCCAGTTCCCGGTCCTGGAAGCGCTGCCACAGCTCATGGCTCATGCCGCTGGTCACCTCCAGCCGCATGCCAGGCCAGTCATCGGCAAACCCGGCCAGCACCGGCGTCAGCGGCCGCGCGGCAAAGTCCTCGGGCACGCCGATGCGGATCTCGCCCTGGCCCGCGCTCTGGCGCAACTGCCCCACCGCTTCGGCCATCAGCTGCTGCAGGCGGCGCGCGTAGCCCAGCAGGCGCTCGCCCTCGGGCGTGGTGGTGACGTAGCGGCCGCCGCGGTCCAGCAGCACGCAGCCGAGCTGGTCTTCCAGCCGGCGCACCTGCTGGCTGACCGTTGACTGGGTCAGGTGCACGCGCTGCGCGGCGCGGGTAAAGCTGCCGCTTTCCGCCACGGCGACAAAGCTCTGCAGCAGCACGGGATCGAGGCGAGGGTCCTGCATGGCCGGTTATCCATTGGTTTTTCCACTGCCGGCGATTTCATCATTTAATTTCCCAATTACCAAGCCCCGGCGTACAGTTGCCACGCTGCCCGGGCCCGCGTCCTGCTGCTGCCGGGCAAGCCCCTCAAAGACCCATGCCGCCCTGCTCGCGAGCATGCACTCACTTTTTTTTGCCAACCATGACCACTCACCAGGAATTCATGCGCGAGGCGGTTCGCCTTGCCGCGGCCAACCGTGACCGTGGCGCGCGCCCCTTCGGGGCCGTGCTGGTGCTCGATGGCGAGGCTGTCGCCACCGGCGTCAACGACATCGTCCACAGCCACGACCCCACCACCCATGCCGAGATGGAGGCGGTGCGCGCCGCCGCGCGCAAGCTGGGCCGCCCCGACCTGCGCGGCAGCGTGGTCTATGCCAGCGGCCACCCCTGCCCGATGTGCCTGGCGGCGATGACCATGGCCGGCGTGCAGGCGGTCTACTACGCCTTCGACAACCACGATGCCGCGCCCTACGGCATGTCGAGCGAGGCCGCCTACCAGGCGCTGCGCCTGTCGCTGAACCCGCCGCCGCTGCCGCTCACGCGGGTGCCGGTCGATCTCTCTGCGGCGCAGCTCTACGGCCCGCGCGCGCCCCGTGGCTGAGGGCGCGCGCGGCGCCACCCCGCGCTGGCTGGTGCTGGCCGCAGTCGCCGGCATCGGCCTGAACCTGCGGCCGTTCCTGACCGCGGTGGGGCCGCTGGCCCCGGCCATCCGCAGCGGCACCGGCCTCAGCTACCAGGGCATGGCCTGGCTGACCTTGCTGCCGATGCTGCTGATGGGCGTGGGCGCGTTCTTCGGGCCGGCCATCCGCGAGCGGCTAGGCGCGCGCACCGCGGTGCTGGGCGCGCTGGCCTTGCTGGGTGCCGGCTGCGCGCTGCGGCTGGGCGTGGCGGACGGCACCTGGCTGATCGCCTCGGCCGCGCTGTGCGGGCTGGGCGTGGCCGTGGTGCAGGCCGCCTGCCCGGGGCTGGTCAAGCAGGAGTTCCCGGGGCGCGTG
The DNA here is from genome assembly GCF_000611125.1 of Cupriavidus sp. SK-4. Lineage (NCBI taxonomy): Bacteria > Pseudomonadati > Pseudomonadota > Betaproteobacteria > Burkholderiales > Burkholderiaceae > Cupriavidus > Cupriavidus sp. SK-4. The sequence continues at coordinate 92,831 of NZ_JFJW01000061.1, read as the reverse complement.
GCGCCGGTGATGGGGCTGTACTCCGCCGCGCTGATGGGCGGCGGCGCGCTCGGCGCGCAGCTGTCGCCCTACGCGACGGAACTGGCCGGCAGCTGGCGCGATGCGCTGGCGCTGTGGGCCGTGCCTGCGCTGGCAGCATTGGCGCTTGCCTGGGTGGCGCTGCCGCGCGCCGCGGCGCGCGGCCCCGGGGTGCCGGCAAGCCGCCCGGCGGGGGCAACGCGCGCGCTGTTGCGGCGTCCGCGCACCTGGCTGCTGATGGCCTGCTTTGGCGTGATGAACGGCGGGTATGCGTCGCTGGTGGCATGGCTCGCTCCGTTCTACCAGGACCACGGCTGGAGCGCTTCGGCGAGCGGGTCGCTGGTGGCGCTGATGGCGGTGGCGCAGGCCGCCGCGGCGCTGCTGCTGCCGCTGCTGGCCGCGCGCAGCCTGGACCGCCGCGCCTGGATGGCGCTGGCGCTGGCCATGCAGGTGGCGGGCTTCGGCGGACTGGCGCTGTGGCCCGACGCCGCGCCGCACGCGTGGGCCGTGATCGGCGGCGCCGGCCTGGGTGGCTGCTTTGCCTTGTACCTGGTGGTGGCGCTGGACCACCTGCCGGACCCCGACAGCGCCGGCGCGCTGAGCGCCCTGATGCAGGGCGGCGGCTTCCTGCTGGCGTCGCTGGCGCCCTGGATCACCGCCATGCTGCACGAACGCACCGGCGGCTTCGCCGCCGGCTGGTGGTACCACCTGGCCTGCGCCGCGCTGGTGGGCGTGCTGACCATGCGCCTGGACCCGGCGCGCTATGGCGTGTCGCTTGCGCTGCCGCCGGTGCGCGCAGTCGCCGCTCAGTAAGCTCAGTAAGACTTGTAGGGCAGGAACTTGCCCGACATCTCGATGCGCACCCGGTCCCCGTTGGGATCGGGCTCGCGCTGCAGGTCCATGCGGAAGTCGATCGCGCTCATGATGCCGTCGCCAAACTCTTCATGGATCAGCGCCTTGAACGTGGTGCCGTACACGCTGATGAGTTCGTAGAAGCGGTAGATCAGCGGATCGGCCGGCACCTGCGTCGGCAGCGAGCCCTTGTACGGCACCTCGCGCAGCCAGGGTTCGGCCTCGGGCGGCAGGCCGAACACCTCCATCACCGCGCGCGCGCCGGCGGCGTCGAATGCCATCTGGCCCAGGCACGCCGCGGTTGTCCATTCCTTGCTGCGGCCGACGCGTTCGGCCACCTGCGCCCAGGCAATGCCGCGGGTGACCTTGGCTTCGATGATGAGGTCGGTGACGTCGCTGCGGTTCATGCTGACTCCATGACAGTGGTTGGTTGGATGGAACCACTCGGACTGCCACGGCGGCAGGGTGGTCATATCACCCCGGCGTCAGCCCATGTCAGCGTGTGAGCGCGGGTTCGACGATGGCCGCGGCATCCGCGGGCGCCATCTCCTGCGGCAGCGCGAACAACGCCGCGGCGGGCGGCGACAGCCCCTGCAGCCATTGCAGGGCAAGCACGATGAGCATGACCGGCATGACGCCTCCTTCAAGCACACGAGGCCACTTCCGATTGGTATAGCCCATGGCGCAAGCTTCATGCCATTTCCGCCCCACCGATTTGCGCGACTGAACGCACCGTGATGGCGCCGTGACGCTGCCAGTGCACCCCCCGCCGGGCCATGCCGAGGCATCGCGCACCATCGCGGCGTACCCGTTTCTGCGTGCCCGGCCAGCCGCCCACAAAGGGTGCAGGGCCCGCTCCGGGGCCTGTTGCCTTGCGAGAATTATTTCCCGTGTAACGTCACATTACCTCCGACCCGGCACGCGCAGACCACGCCATGGGCCTGCCGCAATGCGCGCAACGCCTTGATACGCAAGGGCTTCCGGGATGCCGCGCGCCCGGCGCAGGCCCGCGCCAGCAGCACAACCCCATGTGAGACAGCCTTACAAGTGCAAGCACGCGCTGCGAGGGCGGCTCGCTACATTGATGCCATGTCCAACGCGAACCCGCCAGGAGTCCATATGAAACGCGCCCTCTCGCTGGTAGTGCTGCTGTCCACCACGGCCGCACTGCTGTCCGCCTGCATCGTAGTGCCCCCGCGCGGCGGCCCGCCGCCGCGCCACCACCACTACGACCGCTATTGATCGATCCAGCCGCTTCCAACCGCTTCCAACCGCTTCCAACCGCCCCAAGGAGAATCCACATGAAACCCCAGCTCCTGCTTGCCGCAGCCGTCCTCGCCACGGGCGGCGCCTTCGGACTGACCGCCCCCGCCGAGGCCCATCCGGTGGCAGTCGCCCACGGCTATGGTCATCCGCCCCCGCCGCCGCGCTATGAGCCGCACCCCGCCGCGCGCCGCGGCCAGGTCTGGGTGCCGGGACACTGGGCCGCCGCCGGCGGGCGCTACGACTGGCGCAGCGGCTACTGGAAGGCGCAGCGTGCAGGCTACCGTTATGTGCCCGAGCGCTGGGTGCGCGGCCCGCACGGCTGGGTCATGCGCCCCGGCCACTGGGCCCGCTGACGCCTCCGCGGGCGGACCTGCCGTCCGGCCCGGGCCCGCCGCCCTGCCCTCCCGGCAGGCGGTGGCAAGCCCGGTGCAGGCCGGTGCAGCCAGCGCCGCAGGGCTCATCCCGAGGTGGGAGACGCCTCTCATCCAGAAGCACTAGGCCATGCGCCCGACCTGCCTGAAAATCAGGCAGGCCTATTTCAAAAACACATATGAAAGCGGCGTTTCATGATTGGAGCAATCCGCCGCAGATATATTACCGATACCCCACGATGGGGTTAAGAACACTACTTCCAGGGGGTGTCGATAATGCTTTCTGTTTCAATGCTGCAACCAAATTAAATCCGGATGTCACATCCATGAAACCTCCTGGACCCCGCATCAGCGCGGCGTTTGCGGAACCTGGACGGGCCCGTTCTGGGGATTTTTGAAAGGATTATGTATGTCCTTTCATTCCCACCCCTACTCGTCCCAAACCGGCCCGCTTGCATTCCATTCAACCAGCCCATAAGATGAATTTAAGCCGATTTAGGAGCGAGAATCTTTCGGGTTCGGGTTCGGGTCAACCTTCCAGCAGCCGACAAGTTCCATCCAGAAGAACGGGACAGCGGAAGCATGGAAGCATGGGGGTCAGACAAGCAGCCGGTCGCCGCGGGTGACTGCTGTCCTGCAATGCCCCTCCATACGCAAAGCGCCCCGCAGTCCGCTCCCGAGTAACGGGGAGTGAAGACAATGAATGCGTTGCTGATCGAGGAGCATCCACTGCTCCGGCTCGGGCTGTTGCAGATGCTCGAAAACATCCAGGAGTCCGCCCAGGTTGCCGCCATTGCGCCCGCGGACATCGCCAGGCTGGACACCCGGCACCACAACGCAGACCTGCTGGTATTCGGCATGCCCGCCGATGTGGGGTCTGGCTGGCTGCAGCTCGAACAGGCCCGCGAAGCCCTGTCGCCGCAGCGCATCCTGATCCTGGCGGACATCTTGCCATTGCATGTGCCCAACGCGGACAGCGCCCGCGGCGTCTGCGGCTGCCTGCCGAAATCCGCTTCGCTGGCGGTGATCGAGGCGGCCATCCGGCTGGCGGTGTCTGGCGTGCAGGGGCTGCTGTTCTCGGCCGAGACCGGCTCGATGCCGTCGGCGTCGCGCTCGGCCATGCCGGCGGTGCAGTCGCTGGCCTCGGCCGCGCCGCTGCCGCTGAACCCTGCGCATGCGCTCACAGGCGAGCAACTGTCGCTGGTGGCATGCGCCGGCACGCCCGGTGCCGCGCGCACCACCGTGGCGGTGCGCGACCTCACCTGCCTGCGGCCGGGGCAGCCGCTGTCGGCCCCGGCTGCCCCCAGCGCAGCGCCGCTGGTCGAGGAAGAGCCCAGCTACGACGAAGCCGAAATGCTGAAGATCACGCCGCGCCAGTATGAGGTGCTGGTGCTGCTGGCACGCGGCTACCCGATCAAGACCGTCAGCCGCATGCTCAATATCTCGGTGGCCACGGTCAAGAGTCACGCCTGCACGCTGTACCAGCGCCTGAAGGTACGCAACAAGGGTGAAGCCGTCTATGCCGCGCTGCAACGTGGCGCGACGCTCGAGTGGGTCAGCGGCGATGAACGCTTCACGCGCGGCAGCACCGCGCGCCCGGTGGTTGCGTCCCGCACCGGCGAAGCCGCGTTCCAGGCCGCCAGCCCGGTGCTGTAATTCAGGACCTTGCGCCGCGCCCGCACCAGACGGGCCGGCGCAGGCGTCTGCCATGTGCCGAACATTGGAGGGGTCACCATGCCGGCAAGCTCTTTCCTGCCCACCGTTTCGGTGTGCATCTACACCTGCGACCATCCCGAGCAATTGCGGCACACGCTGCAATCGGTCGCTGATTCCACCATGCCGCCGCACCAGCTCATCGTCACCGACGACAGCAGCGGCTACGACACGCGCGAGATGATGCGCCGGGACTATCCGGACATCACCTACCTGGAAGGCCCGCGCCGCTCCAGGGCCGCCAACCGCAACCGCGCCCTGCGCGCGGCCACCGGCTCGCACGTGCTGTTTCTGGATGACCAGACGCTGCTGGGCGCAACCTTCCTGCAGCAGATGGCCGAGTCCGTTGCCGACGACCATCTCCGGCGCGCCACCGCCGGCTGCGCGACGCCGCTCATCCTGACCGGGACCGAGGTCTGCCAGGGGCGGCGCGGCGCTCCGCGCAAGCCGGCGTTCCTGGGCTACCCGACACTCGACTACCGCCGCGGCGAGCGCCTGTGCTCGGTGCTGTTGCACAGCGCGGTATTCCCGCGCGAGCTGTTCGAGAACCTGTCGTTCGACGAGCACCTTGCCGCCGGCTACGACGACCTGGAACTGGCCGGGCGCGCGGTGCAGGAACTCGGCTACCGCATCGAGATGGTCCCGAGCGCAGTCAACCAGCGCCTGCCATCGGTGTCGGCCGACCGGCCGTGCCCCGCCAGCGACGCCTCACGGCTGTATGTGGCCTGCCGGCGCTATGACCATGGCCCGGAGCACCCGCTGAAGACTGCGATGTTCCTGCTGTTGGCCCTGCCGCACGACCTTGCGCACCATCTGCGCGCAGCGGGCCTGCGCGGCGCCGGCACCTTCTATGACACCGCGACTTGCCTGTGGCAGCTGCTGCGCGGCCCGCGACCGGCCGGGCGCCAGGGGTCGGGGAGCGCCGGCCTCAGCGCGCCACTGCCGCGCGACTGACAGGCACGCAGGCGCGGGGAGCGTACCCATTTCTGCGCACCCCCGCCAACGCATGTGCGGCAACGCACGTACCCGCATTGCAGCGCGCGTGCCGGTGCAGTAACGCCCTTGCTCCGTGCTCCCGCTGCGCCAGCGCCATCCATGGCGCGATCGATGACGACGCCCGATGGCGGCGATGCGTACCCATTTCTGCGCGCCCCCGGCCCATCGGCAATCCACGTTCGGCAACGCACGTAGCCCGATTGCGGCACACCACGCAGACGCGATAGCTTTGCAGGAAAGCGGATTCACGCCGGCACACGGTGATGCGTGAAGCCACGGCGACCAACGGCATCACAGGCTGACGCCGGCGCCTTCCGGGCAGAAGCAGAGCCGTGCAATGGACACACCGACATGGATGCTACGAGAGGTTCCCGCCAGCCAGACCCTGTAGGCCCCGCGGGTGGCAGTGACAATGCCGGCGGGACCGGCCGCGGTGGCGTTGCAGGAGGTCCGGGCACGACAGCCCTGCGCTCCCTGCGCCTGCCACCCCTTTCGCGCCGCCAGAAGATCGTGCTGATGATGACGGTCGACCTGCTGGCCCTGCCGCTGTGCTTCGCGCTGGCCCTGCTGCTGCGCTCCGGCAATCAGGAGCTGATCGTGCAGTATGGCCTGCTGCCGCCGTTGTTCATCGCGGCCTGCACGATCCCGGTGTTCTCGTTCAGCGGCCTGTACCGGACCGTGCTGCGCTACATCGACCTCAAGGTGCTGTGGGTCGCCGGCATCAGCATGGCGGCCATGGTCGGGCTGACCTACGCCGTGTCCTTTCTCATGAACGACAGCCGGCTGCCGCGCGCCGGCCTGCTGATCTACTGGTTCATCGCGTTCGCCTACGTCGTGATCTCGCGCTTCCTGATCCGCGCCATGCTGCGGCGCACTGAGTTGTGGCGCAGCGCCCGCGGGCGCCCGACCCGGCGCGTGGGCATCTTCGGCGCCGGCGAGGCCGGCTTCCAGCTCGCCAACGCCATGCGCGCCAGCGTCGACCATGAGGCTGTGTGCTTCTTCGACGACGACCTCTCGCTGAACAACCACACCTTCACCGACCTGCCGGTGTTCCATACCTCGCGCATGCGCGAGCAGCTGCAGCGGCTGGGCATCGACGAAGTGGTGCTGGCGGTGCCCTCGCTGTCGCCGGACCGGCGCAAGCGGATCCTGGACAAGCTGCACCGGTACGCCGTGAGCGTGCGCACCCTGCCCACGCTGCTCGAGCTGGTGGACCGCAAGATCACCATGCAGTCGATCCGCGAGGTCAAGGTCGAGGACCTGCTTGGCCGGCCAGCCGTGCCGCCGCGCGAGGCGCTGTTCGCCAAGTGCACGCACCGCAAGGTCGTGATGGTGACCGGCGCGGGCGGCTCCATCGGCAGCGAGCTGTGCCGCCAGGTTGCCACGCAGCAGCCGCGCAAGCTGATCCTGTTCGACCATTCCGAATGGGCGCTGTACATGGTGGAGCAGGACCTGCGCCGGAACTTCCCCAGGGTGCCGTTGCTGGCGCGCATCGGCTCGGTGTGCGACGCCAATGCCGTGGCCGCCGCCATGCAGGGCCAGCAGGTCGATACCATCTATCACGCTGCGGCCTACAAGCACGTGCCCCTGGTCGAGAGCAACATGCCCGAGGGCATTCGCAACAACGTGCTGGGCTCGCTCACCATCGCCAACATGGCTGACCGCTTCGGCGTGCAGACCTGTGTGCTGATCTCGACCGACAAGGCCGTGCGCCCCACCAACGTGATGGGCGCGAGCAAGCGCATCGCGGAGCTGATCTTCCAGGCCGCGGCGGCACGGCCCGGCACCCGCACGGTCTTCGCGATGGTCCGCTTCGGCAACGTGCTTGGGTCTTCCGGCTCCGTGGTTCCCCTGTTTCGCAGCCAGATCGAAGCGGGCGGGCCGATCACGATCACCCACCCTGATGTGATCCGCTTCTTCATGCTGATCCCCGAGGCCTCGCAGCTGGTGATCCAGGCGGGCGCGATGGCCCGCGGCGGCGAGGTGTTCGTGCTGGACATGGGGCAGCCGGTGCGGATCGTGGATCTGGCCCGGACCATGATCGAGATGGCCGGGCTGGTGGAGCGCACCCCCAAGAACCCGAACGGGGACATCGAGGTCAAGTTCGTCGGCCTGCGCCCGGGGGAGAAACTCTACGAGGAGCTGCTGATCGGCGGCAATGTCACGCCGAGCGACCACGAACGCATCATGTGCTCCCAGGAGCCTCGCCTGGAGGAGGAGGAGCTGCGGGAGATGCTGACCCGGCTCTACGCGGCCTGCGACGCCCGCGACGAACTGAGGATCCAGACCATGGTGCAGTCGATCGTGCCGGAGTACGCCCCGTATACCTCCCTCGACGACGCCGGCCGCAAGCCGGTAGCTGCCGCCGTGCCCGCCGACAGCGGCCAGTCCATCCAGGACACGCCGGACGATGTCAGGGTGCCGCGCCAGGCCGTGCTGCGCCGGGTCGCGTCCCAAGCGCTGGGCCAGCCCGAGCTGGCCAACGAAGCGAAGCCGGTGTCGCTCTCGGGCTCGGGCAAGATGCTCTGATTCGCCACCGCCCCCAGGCGCTGCCTGCCAGACGCGACAGCCGCCTCAAAGGGCGGCTGTCGTTCGTCATTCGTGCCTGGCCCTGTCAGGCCTACCGTCGATAGGCAGGGAAGAACCCGCTCAGGTCCTCAAGCACCGAGGGCGTGCCGCCGCACAGCGCCAGGTACCTGGCGGGATCCACTACCACCCGCTGCGTGCGGAATGCATGGGTGTCCGGCGAGAACCCGCGCTTGAAGCGGAACAGCGAATCCTCCGCCGAGCCGCCGAGGCCGCCGCCGAGGTGGTAATAGCGGTGGCCCTGCTCCCGTCCCCACTGCCGGATGGCGTGCAGCATGATCTTGCTGGGCTGCCGGTGCCGGTATCGTGCGTCGATACCCATCAGGTGGCCCTGCAAAATGCCGGTGCCGTCGGACACCGTGACGGTTGCGCCGCCGATGATGACGCCATCCTCCTCCGCCACGAACAGCCGCAGCCGGTCGCCGAGCTCCTGGGCCAGGGTGTAGTGGTAAGCGTCGTCGAAGAAGTAGTAGTCGGAAGCACGCAGCCGGTCCATCGATGCGTTGTAGAGACGGATGAAATGCGGCAGCGTTGCCAGCGTCTCGTCCAGCCGCACCGTGACTCCCGCGCGCATGGCCTTGGAGATCTCCAGCCTGTGCCCGTGCGAGGTGTCGTGCCAATGCTCGGCCTCGCTCTTGGAGAGGTCGATCGAGATCGTCATGCCATGATCGATCAGCGTGCCGACGGCGCTGCGCCATGGCGCGTTGACAATCGGATTCAGCCGGATGAAGCATGAAACACAGCCGCGCCCGCGCAGCAGTTCCAGCGCCGCGGACAAGGCGGTGTCCACGAACGAGTCCGGCGCGTCGTCGCTGACGAGCGGGCCGGCAAACCCGTAGGGCGAACTTGCATCCCAGTCCTCGCCGTTGATGTCGCGGTTCAGCAGCGGCACGAACAGTTCATGGCCGCCATCCATGGCGTGGACGGCAAACGCCTTGCCACTGCCTTCATGTTGCGCCGCCCGCAGCCATCCCGGCATGTGGTGGCTGTCGTGCCGGCAACGCTGCAGCACCTCGAGCCACTCGGCGCTGGAGGTCTCCAGCAGATTGATCTTCATCATCTTGTGTCCTCGTCGGAAGTATCGGGAGTGGCGGCAATGCTGGCGGCGACCTGCAGGATGATCTCGCCGAGGCGCCCGATGTCGTGCGCGCCATAGCGGTAGTCGGCATGAATCACCAGTATGCGTCCGGACAGGCGGCGGTTGTCCTCGGGGACGCCGGGCCAGGTCATGGGCCAGAGCACCGCTGGATAGACATCCGCGCCGATCAGCCGCTGCCGGATGCGCTCGCGCTGCGGCGCATCGGCGCACAGCAGGATGCCAAAGGCCGGCGTTTCCCGCCATTGCATGCCGGCGGGCAGGCCGGCCAAGCAGCGGGCCAGCCGCGCCAGGTTCTCCTGCCGCCGCTGCCGCATCCAGCCAAGATCGATGGCTGGCGCCAGCGCGCGCGTCAGCGCCGATGGCCCGGAGATCTCGGCATCGCCGCGCAGATTGCCCTCGGCCTCGGCGGCGAGCGCCAGGTAGGCCGCCTTGGCGACCTGCGCGCCCGCCAGGTACGCCGCCTTCATCGCCATGGCGGCGGCCATGCTGGCGGCGGCGCGCACTTGTGCCGGCGTGGGCGCAAGCGAACGCGCAAACGGCTGCCCGGGCGGAGGCCGCACCAGCCCCCCGTCGGGCACCGGCAGGGTCTTGCGCAGCGACGCAAACACATAGTCCGGCGCCCGCGCGTAAGACCAGGTGGCAAGCAGGTCGTGGGAGCGGTCGAGCAGGACGCTGCCGCCCTGCACCTCCACCTCGGCCCGCAGGCCAAAGTATTCGGGAACGATCGCGGCTTCGTCGTCGGCCAGCGCAAGCTGTGCCGGGCCGCCAAACGGGGCGTTCGGATACATGCGCACGTCGATGTCGCGGGCGATGTCGTCCAGCACCGCATGGCAGTAGTAGCTGGGCGCATAGAGCCGCCGCCAGCCGCGCGAGCGCCCTTGCGCCACCATCGCGCGCAGCGCATCGCGACCGGTGCCGGTCAGCAGGTCGCCCGGGCGCAGCCAGGCCTCACCGCCCAGGGGGACGGCGGGGTCGAGAGGGAAGAATGAGCCGAATTCCGTGGCAGATTTCATGGGTGCCGTCCAGCGCGCTCAATGAGAACTCCATACCAAGGCCAGGAGCTATGATGCCGGCCCCGATGGCGGAACCTGCCCTGACGTGCCTCGCGTGTTCCAATACCCGACGGAGACCACCCGCCTCCCCGTTGCCGGATCCGGGTCGATGCTGCGCCAGTATTCGCCGGTCGCTCCAGTCCAGAGCATGACGCGGCTGCGCAAGGCGCCCTGCAAGTCTTCGACGGCGTCGCGCGGGTCGAACAGCAGCGCCACCGGCACCAGCAATGCCACGGTCGCGCCGACGTGCAGAAAGCCAACCGGCCGCCAGCGCCACAGGGTCACACCGGCGACGGCAAAACCGACACACAGCCCGATGAGCGACTCACTGATCGTATGGTGAAAATCCGTCACCAGCACCACGGGCATGAACAAGGCCAGCCCCACCCCGGTCGCCAATCCTAGCCATGCCATCTGCCTGCCCAGCACGGAACCCAGCAGCATCAGCAGCACCGGGTACACCGCGGCGGTCAGCATGGCGTGACCACTGACGCTGTAGACGCCGATGGTCGGAAGGGACCAGCCGGCGTAGCTGAACGCGGACTTGGCCGCCATCAGCAATGCGCCGCCGACGCCGAACGATGCCGCCCAGCGCAACGCGCGCCAGCCTTGCCCGGCCACGACGAAGCAGACCGCGACCCAGGCCGCCAGCGGTAATGCCACGCGGCTTTCGCCGAAATAGAGGTAGTGGTTCCACAGGAAAGTCGCCATCAAGCCGCCACGCGCGTTGCCTGCTGCATCACGCTGCGCACCACCTGCCCGGTCATGCGCACTTCGTCATCCGTCAGCGTGGGATGCACGAGGAACATCAGGCTGGTCTCGCCCAGCGCGCGCGCTGCCGGCAGCCGTGCAGGCGGGCGCAATCCGGTGCCGTCGAAGGCCCGTTCGAGGTAGACCTCGGCACAGATGCCCGCATAGCAGGGCACGCCGGCGGCGTTGATGGCAGCCATGATGCTGTCGCGGCTCCAGCCCTCGGCGAGGCCCCTGGGCTGCACGAAGGCATAGAACTTGTACCAGGCATGCTCGACCCCGGCGGGCGGCAGCGGCACATGCAGGGCATCGCAAGCGCCAAGCGCATCGGCCAGTGCCATGGCGTTGGCGGTGCGCCGGTGGTGCCAGTCAGCCATGCGCCGCAGCTGGATGCGGCCGATCGCGGCCTGCATCTCGGTCATGCGCCAGTTGGTGCCGAAGGCGTCGTGCACCCAGCGGAAGCCCGGCGGATGCGCGCGGCCATACATGGCCTCCCAGCTCTTGCCGTGATCCTTGTACGACCACATGTGCGACCACAACTCGCGATCGCCGGTGGTGACCATGCCTCCCTCGCCCCCCGTGGTCATGATCTTGTCCTGGCAGAAGGACCAGGCCCCGATATGGCCGATGGTGCCGACCATCCGTCCCTTGTAGACCGCGCCGTGCGCCTGCGCGCAGTCCTCGATCACCTTGAAGCCGTGCTCGCGCGCCAGTGCCATGATGGGGTCCATGTCGCACGGCATGCCGGCCAGGTGCACGCAGATGACGGCGCGCGTGCGCGGCGTCAGCACGGCCGCGATGGTGCGGGCGCTAAGGTTGCCGCTGTCCGGATCGACGTCGGCGAACACCGGCTTCGCCCCCGCATTGACCACGCACGAAACGCTGGCCAGGAAGGTGCGGGGCGCGACCACCACCTCGTCGCCCGGCCCGATGTCCAGCGCATGCAGCGCCACGTCAAGCGCCAGCGTGCCGTTCGCCAGGGTGACGGCGTACTCGGCGCCGCACCATGCCGCGAACTCCTTTTCGAAGTCGCGGCACTCGGTGCCGGTCCAGTAGTTGACACGGTTCGAGAGCAGCACGCGCTGCACTGCCTGCGCCTCTTCGCGGCTGAAGCTGGGCCAGGGCGAGAATCCGGTATCGAGCATTGGCAATTCCCCAAGGGTTGCGGTGCGGGCCAAGGCGCCCATGGCGTCCATGGCGTCTATGGCGCCTCCTTGCTCCCGCAGAAGCGGGTCGCCGAGACTTCGCCGGCGGCACTGATGTCTTCCTTGGCCAGCACCGTGCCGATGGTTCGCCACAGGATCCTGAGATCGAGCCAGAACGACTGGTGATCCACGTACCAGACGTCGAGCCGGAACTTCTCCTCCCAGCTCAGCGAATTGCGCCCGTTGACCTGCGCCCAGCCCGTGATGCCCGGCAGGACCAGCAGCCGCCGCGCCTGTTCCGGCGAGTAGAGGGGCAGGTAGAACGTGGGCAGCGGGCGCGGCCCGACCAGGCTCATCTCGCCCTTCAGGACGCACCAGAGCTCGGGCAATTCGTCGATGCTGGTGCGCCGGATCATCCAGCCGAACGGCGTGATGCGCTGCGCGTCGGGCAGCAGTTCGCCATCAGGGCCGCGCGCATCCGTCATGGTGCGGAACTTGATGACTTCGAAGGGCTTGCCGTCGAGGCCTGCCCGCGTCTGCCGGAAGAAGACCGGACTGCCAAGCTTCCAGCGAACCAGCCCCATCACGACCAGCAAGGGCAGCGCCAGCAGCACCAGCGCCACCGACGTGAGGACAACATCCAGAACGCGCTTCATGATCGATTCCCGCCGCCTGTGCCATTTACAGGAGATATGAAATCCGATTCGCCCGCCCCTGTGAACCACCCGAGGGCGCGGGAACGTGGCGTACACCACAGAACCTCGCCTGCCGTCATGGCGCAGGGGGCAAGCGCCTGCGTTCGACGCCGAACAGATGCCGCGCCCGGGCAGCGGTAGCGTGCCTGGGACCGCATCAACCATGCCGAGGAGACAGGATGGATCAGAGCCAATCCGGAAAGCCAGCCGGGCCAATGCGGATCACCCTGCTCATTACCTGCCTGCAGATGGGGGGCGCGGAACAGCAGGTGGCCGCGCTCGCGCGCCAGTACCTGTCGCAGGGACACGCGGTTTCAGTGATCAGCCTGATGCCGGGCTGCGAGGTGAAGCTTCCAGAGGGCGTCGACACCCTGATGCTGGCGATACGCAAGAACCCGCTGGCATTGCTGGCCACCGTCATGCAAATCCGGCGCTTCGTGCTGCGGTGGCGCCCCGACGTCATCCATGCCCACATGGTTCACGCCAACCTGGTCGCCCGCCTGCTGACACGCGTGTGCCGGGTCCCCGCCACGATCTGCACGGCCCACAACTACATGGAGGGCGGCACCTTGCGCATGCTGGCGTACCGCCTCACCGACCGCTGGGCCAATCTCACCACCCAGGTCAGCGATGAAGGCCGGCAGCGCATGATCGAGGTGCGGGCGGCCCCCGCGTCGCGCATCATCTACGTGCCCAACGGCTTCGATACCACCCGCTACCGGCCCAGCGCCGAACAGCGCGCCGCCACCCGTGCCGAGCTCGGCCTGGGCCCGGCCGACCGGCTCGTCCTCAACGTGGGCCGGCTGGTGCCGGACAAGGCGCAGGCCGACCTGATCGATGCCTTCGCGCAGGCGTGCCCCGAGCCCGGCACGGTGCTGATGATCGCTGGCGACGGGCCGCTGCGCGATGCCCTGGGGCAGCGCATCGCACAGCACGGGCTGGGCGCGCGCGTGCGCCTGCTGGGCCAGCGGGCGGACGTGCCGGCGTTGCTGAATGCGGCGGATCTGTTCGTGCTGTCGTCCCTGATCGAAGGGATGCCGCTGGTCGTGGGCGAAGCGTTGGCGTGCGGGTGCCCGGTGGTCGCCACGGATGCCTCGGGTGTCCCCGCCATGCTCGGCAACGTCGGCACCCTGGTCCGGCGTGGCGATACGGCGGCATTGGCGCGCGCCATTCGCGACGCCGTCCCGCTCGGGCGCGGTGAGCCTGCCGACCAAGCGGCGCGGCACCAGCATATCGCGACGGCATTCAACATCGAGGTCATTGCCCGCGAGTGGCTGCGCCTGTATGCAAGGTACGCCCGCGCCGGCGCGGCGCCACACATGGAGGCCACTGATGCCGCCGCGCGCTATCAGTAGCCCGGGCCGGCACCAGGGCGCCGGCGCGGCGGCGGGGCCGGCGATCTGCTTCCTGACCGGCACGCTGAACGTATTCGGCGGGGCCGAGCGCATGGCCGCCACGGTGGCGAACGAGCTGGCGCGGCGCGGCCACCACATCCACATTCTCAGCCTGTGCGATCCGCGCAGCTGCTTCCGGCTCGATCCGGCGGTCCGGCACGACGCCCTGTTCGACCGGCGCCCTTCCTTCCGTTCGCAATTCCTGCCAACCGTCGCGCGCCTGCGGCGCTACCTCCGGCAGCACAGGATTACCGTGCTGGTGGAAGTCGACCCCTTGCTGACGCTGTTCACCCTGCCGGCATGCCTGGGGCTGGGCATGCGCCGCATTGCCTGGGAGCACTGCAACTTCGACCAGGACCTGGGCCTGCCGCTGCGCCGCATCGCGCGCCACCTCGCCGCACGCACCTGCGAGCGGATCGTGGTGCTGACCGAACTGGACCGCGAGAAATGGGTACGCAGCCTGCATTGCACCAATATCGAAGTCATCCCCAATATCCTGACCTTCCCCATCCCCGCCGAGCCGGCTGCGCGCACGTCCCGCACCGCCGTTGCCGTGGGGCGCCTGACCGACGTCAAGGGCTTCGACGTGCTGCTGCAAGCGTGGGTGCCCATCGCCAGCGCGTTTCCGGACTGGCGGCTGCGCATCGTGGGCAACGGCGAGCTGCTCGAATCCCTGACACAGCTGCGCGACCGGCTCCGCCTGCAGGACTGCGTACGCATCGAACCGGCACGCAGCGATATCGAGTCGGTGTACCGCGACGCTTCCCTGCTTTGCCTCAGCTCCCGCTTTGAAGGCTTTTCGCTGGTGTTGCTGGAGGCGATGGCATACGGCCTGCCGGTGGTCGCCACCAACTGCGAGACCGGGGTGAGGGCCATGCTGACCCACGGTGAAAACGCCCAGCTCAGCCCGGTCGACGACCCCGCCGCGCTGGCGCACGGGATCGCTGCGGTCATCACCAGTCCCGAGCTGGCGGCCCGCCTGTCCGAGGCGGGCCGCCGTCACGCACAAGGGTTCACGCCGGGAGAAATCGGCACGCACTGGGAACGCCTGCTGTCCGGCATATCGGGAGAAACCACCACAAGCGAAATCGGCATGGCGTGACGCGGGCCACCACTGCCGCGCGGCTGCGGGCTTGTGTACGCCAAGACACGAACCGCCGCGCACGGCACGCCGCCCGCGCACGATAATTTCCACGAGTCTGCCTTTCCATGCCGATGACGACAGGCTCGACTACTCGGAAGATCACGGTCATGGAATTCAGTCACGCACAAGTCGCCATCATCGGGCTGGGCTATGTCGGCCTGCCGCTCGCGGTGGAGTTCGGCAAGCAGCAGCCCGTGCTGGGCTTCGACGTCAATGCCGCACGCATCGAAGCACTGCGCGCCGGCCACGACGCCACGCTGGAGGTCGGCCCGGACGAGCTGCGCAGCGCGCACCACCTGCGCTTCAGCAGCGATCCCGAGGCGCTGAGGGACTGCCAGGTCTTTATCGTGACCGTGCCCACACCGGTGGACCGGGCCAAGCGCCCCGACCTGACGCCGCTGATCCTGGCGAGCGAGACCGTGGGCAGGGCGATGGCGCCGGGCGCCGTGGTGATCTACGAATCGACCGTCTACCCGGGCGCCACCGAGGAAATCTGCGTGCCGGTGCTGGAACGGCACAGCGGCCTGAAATTCAACGTCGACTTCTTCTGCGGCTACAGCCCGGAACGCATCAACCCCGGCGACAAGGAGCACCGGCTGCCGGATATCCGCAAGGTCACCAGCGGCAGCACGCCCGAGGTCAGCGAGGCCATCGACAAGCTCTACGGCAGGATCATCGTGGCCGGCACGCACCGGGCCAGCAGCATCCGCGTGGCGGAGGCCGCCAAGGTCATCGAGAACACCCAGCGCGACGTCAACATCGCGCTGATGAACGAACTCAGCCTGCTGTTCCACAAGCTGGGCATCGACACGCTCGAAGTGCTGCGGGCCGCCGGCACCAAGTGGAATTTCCTGCCGTTCCGCCCGGGCCTGGTCGGCGGGCACTGCATCGGGGTCGATCCCTACTATCTGACGCACAAGGCACAGGAGGTCGGCTATCACCCGCAGGTCATCCTGGCGGGCCGGCGCATCAACGACAAGATGGCGATCCACGTCGCCGATGAAGTGGTGAAGCTGATGCTGCGCCGGGGCATTCCGGTGCTCGACAGCCGCGTGCTGGTGCTCGGCCTGACGTTCAAGGAGAACTGCCCGGACGTGCGCAACACCAAGGCCGTGGACATCGTGACCACGCTGCGCAGCTACAACGCCCAGGTCGATGTCTACGACCCCTGGATCAATATCGAAGACGCCGAGCACGAATACGGCCTGTCCTGCCTGCGCGAGCCCCCGCGCAACGACCAGTACGATGCCATCGTGCTGGCGGTCGCGCACCACCAGTTCGTCACCATGGGCGTGCGGGCGATCAAGGCCCTCGGCAAGGCGCATGCGGTGCTGTTCGACGTCAAGGGCATCCTGCCGAGGAGCGAAATCGACGGACGCCTGTAGCCGCCTTGCGGCCACGCACGGAAAACCCGCCGGAAGCGGCGCAACGGAACCACCGTCCCCATGCAAGAGAACGCCTACGCGCACCTCAAGGCCCGCCTGGCCGCCACGCCGCGCACGTGGCTTGTCACCGGCGTCGCCGGATTCATCGGCAGCAACCTGCTGGAAACGCTGTTGCGGCTCGACCAGCGCGTGGTCGGCCTGGACAACTTCTCCACCGGGCACCGCCGCAACCTCATCGAGGTCGAGGCGCTGGTGCCGCCCCGGCAGTGGGCCAATTTCCGCTTTATCGAAGGCGATATCCGCAACCTCGAGCACTGCCACGGCGCCATGCGCTTTTGCGCGCCCGGGCGCGAGGGCACGGCCACCGGCCTGCACCCGGTGGAGTTCGTGCTGCACCAGGCGGCGCTCGGCTCCGTGCCCCGCAGCCTGGAGGACCCGATCGCGACCCACAGCGTCAATATCAGCGGATTCCTGAACCTGCTGGTCGCCGCCCGCGACGCGCAGGTCAGGACCTTCGTCTATGCGGCGAGCAGCAGCACCTACGGCGACCACCCGGGCCTGCCGAAGGTGGAAGACCGCATCGGCAAGCCGCTGAGCCCCTACGCGGTCACCAAGTACGCCAACGAGCTGTATGCCGACGTCTTCCACCGCTGCTACGGCGTGCATGCCACTGGCCTGCGCTACTTCAACGTGTTCGGGCCGCGCCAGGACCCCAACGGTGCCTATGCGGCGGTGATTCCCAAATGGATCGCGGCCCTGCTGCGGCACGAGGCCGTCTACATCAATGGCGACGGAGAAACCAGCCGCGACTTCTGCTACGTCGCGAACGCCGTGCAGGCCAACTTGCTCGCCGCCGCCAGCGACCAGCGCGAGGAGGGCAGCCAGGTCTACAACGTGGCAGTCGGCGACCGCACCACGCTGGCCACGCTGTTCGAGCTGCTTCGCGACGGGCTGCGGCCCTACGGCGTCGCCGCCGGCACCGAGCCGGTCTATCGCGGCTTCCGGGCCGGGGACGTGCGCCACAGCCAGGCCGACATCGGCAAGGCACAACGACTGCTGGGATACCTGCCCACCCACCGCATCCGTGACGGGCTGGCCGAGGCGATGCCTTGGTACGTGCAGATGCAGCAGGCACTGAACGCCTGAGCACAACCGGGACATAGCCATGTGCGGATTCACAGGATTTCTTGGCGGCTTGCCCGCCGCCCTGGCCGACCGGGCGGCCTTGCTCGCCGACATGGCCAACCAGATCCGCCACCGCGGACCGGACCACGGCGACACCTGGTGCGATCCGCACCGGCCGTTCGGCCTGGCCCACCGCCGCCTGGCAATCGTCGATCTGTCCGCGGCCGGGCACCAGCCCATGACCGCCGCCAGCGGCCGCCACGTCATTGCCTTCAACGGCGAGATCTACAACCACCTGGACCTCCGCGCCGAGCTGGAGCGTGCCGGCGCCGCGCCCCGGTGGCGCGGCCACTCCGACACCGAAACCCTGCTTGCCGGCATCGACGCCTGGGGCGCCGAGGCCACGGTCCAGCGCGCCGTGGGCATGTTTGCTTTTGCGCTGTGGGACCGGCAGACCGGCACGCTCACGCTGGCGCGGGACCGGCTCGGCGAGAAGCCGCTCTACTACGGCTGGCAGGCAAGCGGCAGGGGCCGGGCCTTCCTGTTCGGGTCGGAACTCAAGGCGCTGCGCCCGCACCCGGCGTTCGAGGGCCGCATCAACCGGGACGCGCTGTGCCTGTATATGCGCCACAACA
Source organism: Cupriavidus sp. SK-4 (assembly GCF_000611125.1). Lineage (NCBI taxonomy): Bacteria > Pseudomonadati > Pseudomonadota > Betaproteobacteria > Burkholderiales > Burkholderiaceae > Cupriavidus > Cupriavidus sp. SK-4. Next base: position 74,605 of record NZ_JFJW01000061.1, on the reverse strand, counting down.
ATGTGAGCGGCAGCCATTCGATCTACCACAATGTCGCCAAGCTGCCGCCGGCGCATCTGCTGACGGTCTCGCTGGAGGCGCCTGAGCCCGTGCTGCGGCCCTACTGGTCCGGCGCCGAGGCTGCGCTTGACGGCGTCCAGCATCCTTTCGCCGGCAGCCCGGGCGAAGCCGTGGACCAGCTGCAGACGCTGTTGCGCGACGCGGTAGGCCGCCAGATGATGGCGGACGTCCCGCTCGGTGCCTTCCTGTCCGGCGGGGTCGATTCCTCGACGGTGGTGGCATTGATGCAGTCGCAATCGCCGCAGCCAATCCGCACCTTCTCCATTGGCTTTCACAATTCCGACTACAGCGAAGCCGCGCACGCGAAGGCGGTGGCGCAGCATCTTGGCACAAGCCATACGGAGCTGTACGTCACGCCCGAACACGCGATGGCGGTCATCCCCGACCTGCCCCGGATCTACGACGAGCCCTTCGCCGACTCTTCGCAGATCCCGACGCTGCTGGTCAGCGAGCTGGCGCGGCGGCATGTCACCGTTTCGCTTTCCGGCGACGCCGGCGACGAACTGTTCGGTGGCTATAACCGCTACCAGATCACGGCCGAGTTGTGGCCCCGGCTCGCGCGCATTCCCACCCCGCTACGCGCAGCCGCGGCATGGGGCCTGACACGATGCTCTCCACACCGCATCAACCGGATCGCAGCCGCGTTCCCCGTCGCCTCGCGCTGGGCCAATGTGGGCGAGAAGATCCACAAGGGCGCCGGCGTCATGGCCGCGCGCTCGTCGGCCGAGCTGTACCGCGGCATGGTGTCCCACTGGCCCCACCCGGAGACCCTCGTCGTCGGCGGCGCGGAGGCGGCCACGGTGCTGGACGGCACCGCGCCGGCCTTCGGCGCATTGACCGACGTGGAGCGGATGATGGCGCTGGACATGCTGAGCTACCTGCCCAACGACATCCTGGCCAAGGTCGACCGTGCGGCCATGCATCACAGCCTTGAGACCCGCATACCGTTCCTCGACCACCGCGTGGTCGAATTCGCGTGGCGCCTGCCGCTGGCGTACAAGTTGCGCAGGGAAGCACGAGGCTATACCACCAAATGGGTGCTGCGCCAGGTGCTGGACCGCTATGTGCCGCGCACGCTGATAGAGCGGCCCAAGATGGGCTTCGGCATTCCGATCGACGCCTGGCTGCGCGGGCCGCTGCGCGACTGGGCCGAGGACCTGATCGATCCCCGGCGCCTGCGGCGCGAGGGCTACCTGAACCCGGACCCGATACGCAAGCGCTGGGCCGAGCATCTTTCCGGGCAGCGCAACTGGCAGCATCAGCTCTGGTGCGTGCTGATGTTCCAGGCATGGCTCGCGCACCAGACCGCACCGGAAAGGAGTCCCGCATGCGTTTCCTGATGATCGCCAGCTATGCCGAGTCGCTGATCGCGTTTCGCGGCCCGCTCATCGCAGCGCTGCAGGAAAAGGGCCTGGAGGTGCATATCGCCGCGCCCGACCTGCCAGCGGGGCACCAGGTGCGCGCCGCGCTGGAGTCGCGTGGCGTGGTCGTGCACCACGTCCCGCTCCAGCGTACCGGGATGAACCCGCTGGCCGACGCGCGCACGCTGCTCGCCCTGCATCGGCTGATGCGGCGGGTCAGGCCCGCCTGCGTGATGAGCTACACCATCAAGCCGGTGATCTACGGCATGCTGGCGGGCTGGCTGGCGCGCGTGCCGCGCCGCTTCGCGCTGATCACCGGGCTGGGCTATGCCTTTCGCGAGGACAGCGGCAGAAGCCGGCTGCGCGCGGTGGTGCAGCGGCTCTATGCGCTGGCGCTGAGCCGGGCCCACACGACCTTCTTCCAGAATCCCGACGACGAGGCGCTGTTCCGCCGCGCGGACATCCTGCCGGCCGGCAAGCGTTCGTGCATTGTCAATGGCTCCGGCGTGGACGTGGCGAGCTTCGAGGTCGCGCCCCTGCCCGACGACGGCCCGCGCTTCCTGCTGATCGCCCGCCTGCTGGGCGACAAGGGCGTGCGCGAGTATGCCGAGGCCGCGCGAAGAATCCGGGCGCGCGGCGCCGGTGCGCGCTTCAGCCTGGTGGGCTGGATCGATGCCAGCCCCGACGCCATCGCGCAGCATGAGCTGGACGCATGGGTCGCGGACGGCACCGTCGACTTCCTCGGCCGCCTGGCCGACGTGCGCCCGGCCATTGCCGGCTGCAACGTCTACGTGCTGCCTTCCTACGGTGAAGGCACGCCGCGCTCAGTGCTGGAAGCCATGGCGATGGGCCGTCCCATCATCACCACCGATGCGCCAGGCTGCCGCGAGACGGTGGTTGACGGCGACAACGGCCTGCTGGTGCCGGTCAAGTCCGTCGGCGCGCTGGAGCAGGCCATGATGCAGCTGATCGAGGACTGGGAGCAAGTCGTGCGCATGGGCCAGCGCTCGCGCCAGATCGCCGAGTCCAAGTACGACGTGCGCAAGGTCAATGCCGTGATGCTGCGCGAGATGGGCCTCGAGTAGGCAGCGGCAGGCGCAAGGCGCGTGCGGCGCGCGACACGATCCTGTGCCACAGCACGCCGCCATTGAAACCATGGCGCTTGCCGTCCACCACGACGCGCCCGCCCCACGCCGACAAGGTATGCAACCCGTGAGGGTTGACGCGGTCGCCCGCCGGGCTGATGAACCCCACCGTCTCCTCCCGATAGAACTCGGGCGTGCAGTGCACGATGCGGTTGACGGCGATGGCCTGCCCGTAGCCGGTCTTGCAGACCTGCGCCACGCGCAGCAGCCCGTCTGCGTCACGCATGACCGAGCCGGCCGCGCGCGCCGAGCCGTGGTCGAACTTGACCGGGTTCTGCGGGTGCGGCTGCCAGGGGCCGAGCAGGTTGTCGGCATAGCACAGGCACACGTTGTCGAACTGCCCCATCGCGACGTCGGTGTACAACAGCCAGAAGCGGCCTTGATGTTCGAAGATGGTCGGGTCGACCGCCGCCACGTCCTCCAGCAGCACCGCAACCTGCTGCCAGCGCCCGCCTTCCTCCTGCCGGTTCAGCACGCAGCGCCGGCTCTGCGAAGACTCCGCCACGCAGTACAGCGCGCCGTCATGGCGAAACAGATACGGGAACGACAGGTGCCCCGGCAGCCCGAGATCGACCTGCCCCGCACTGGACGGCGCGTCGTGCGCGTCCAGCTTGAGCCTGACGATACGGCCGATGCCTTGCCGCAATTCGACTTCCTCGCAATAGATCTCGTCCGGGCTGCCGGGCACGCCGAAGGGATCGGCCCAGCAGTGCGACGGCATGCGGGTGCCGAGCCAGCGCACCGGCAGGCGCTGCGCGCGCACGGCATCGGCAAACGCCATCTCGACGATGCCCACCATCCATTCCTCCACCAGCACGAAGCCCTTGAGCTGGATGATGGCGTGGCTGCCGAGCGCGCGCAGGCGCCAGAGCAGGCGCCGCCATGCCGGCAGGCGGCCACTGCGCCCCGTCCACGCCTGGCGCCCCGTCAGTCCACCCAGGGCGCGGATCTCGCGCAGGGCGCCGCCAAGCAGCGACGCACCCATGACGGCGAGCCGTTCGGGGCGAACCCTCTCGCACGGTTCGGCATAGCCGGAGGCGGTGTCGACCATGAACGCATGCGAGGGCGTCCAGGCCACCAGGTGCAGGCGGATGCCGGCACCGCTGGCGTGGGTCTCCAGGCCATGGTGCGGGTCGCCTGGAGCAAGGCCGCGTGCGTCGCACAGGCGCCATACGCCCTCTGCGGNCCGGGGGCGGGGCGCCCCCAGCCGGTATCGAGCCTGCCGGTCAGGTCGACGATGGCGGTCACCGGCCCGCCCGCCTGCAGCGCTTTCGCCTGATCCGCAGTGCCGCACGCTTCGTCCAGGGCGTTCATTGCGCCAAGCGCGCGCTCGACCACCCGGCACGTGCCCGCGGCCTGCAGACGCTGCATCACCAACCGCTCCCAGCCTGCGGGCTCGTTTGAAGTGACCATGATGACCAGGCTCTCCTGCGCGGCGGCCTCTGGCAACAGACAGGACATGTCTTCCTCCCCGGCGATCGGGTGCAATGGCTCCTGGTATTTGGCGCCGGGATGCAACGCGCCGACATTAGCCTTAGGGCGGAGCCGCAATCATCCTTCGGTAGGTAGCAGGTCTGTGGTGGCACCGGCTGCCGTGCGCAAGGGTTGGAACAGCCCGCGTGTGTGTGCCCCCGTACGGATCACCCGTTTGCGTCGAGGTAGCTTGCCAGTGCAGACCCGGTGCGCATTGCCGGCACCCGTGTCGACAGGACGGCAGGACGGCAGGACGGCAGGACCGTGCCGGCTGTTTCAAACGGTGTGTGTGTCCTCGTACGGATAAGCCATGTGCATCGATCTAGATTGCATTTGTCGGCCGGGCAGGCCGAGCGGACCTCGTCAGGCACCCCCTCCCTGCCCTTTTCTGGCCCCTTCCGGCCTCAGTGCAGCGCCTAACACTTTCCGGAAATCATGATGAAAAGCACGCTGGATCCGGCAGAGACAACCGCCGCGGTAGTCGTCGGCGGCGAACTCGGCGGGCTTGGACTAGTGCGGTCATTGTCGGGCAAGGGGATTCCCGTCCTCCTGGCAGACACCAGGCACGCCACGCCGGCGGCCTGGTCCCGTCATGCGCGCCGACACATCATTCGCAGTCTTGTCGGGCGCGAATTCACCGAAGACCTGATTGCGCTGGCGCGGCGTCTGGGCCAGCGGCCCGTCCTGTTCCTGACCGACGAGGATGCCGTGCACAGCGTCTCGGAAAACCGGGATGAGCTTTCGGAATGGTTCCGGTTCTGCATGCCGCCGGCGCAAGGCGTGCGGATGCTCAGCAGCAAATCGGCCTTCCACTGCTTTGCCGAAGAGAACGGCTTCCCGGTGCCGCGCACGGTCATCATGAACGGGCAACTCGACGTGCCCCTGCTATCCGGCCTGCGCTATCCCGCCGTGATCAAGCCCGACGACAAGCGCCAGGCCCTGAACGGGGACAAGGAGCGCGCAGTCCGCGTGCAATCGCTTGACGAGGGGCAAGCCCACGCCCGCGCCATGCTGCGCACCCCCGGCGGCATCGTGGCGCAGGAATGGATCGAAGGCCCGCAGAGCAATATCCATTTCACGCTCTTCTACCGCGGCATGGATGGCAAGGCTGCGGCGGTGTTCACGGGCAGGAAGCTCGCCTGCTGGCCGCCGGAAGTCGGCAGCACCGCGGTCTGCGTTGCCGCCCCCGAAGCCAGCGAGGAACTGGAGCGGATCACGCTGGCTTTCGCCGCATGCGCCGGCTTCTACGGCATGGGCAGCATGGAGTACAAGTGGGACGAGATCCACCGGCGCTTCGTGATGATCGAGCCGACTGTCGGACGGATCGACTGGCAGGAGGAAGTCGCCACGCTGTGCGGGGTCAATATCCCGCTGGCGGCCTACCGGCATGAACTGGGCCTGCCCGACCTGCCAGCGGCCACGGACCCGCCCGGCGGCGCGGTCTGGCGCGCGACGTTCCTCCGTTCCGCGCCGCGCAGCCTGATGCCGCACGGCGTGCGCACGTTCGACGGTTATTTCCGTTGGGATGACCCGCTGCCTGCCATCCATCACTACTGCCTGAGCCTGCCGCTCGACCGCTTCCTGCTGCGGTGGAATGGCTGGTTTCCTTCCACGCGCCGCGACCAGGTCCAACAGGAACAGCAATGATCTCGACCACAGACACTGCAATTATCGGGGCTGGCCCGTATGGACTGTCGATCTCGGCCCACCTCAGCGACGCCGGCGTGCCCCACCAGGTGCTCGGGGAACCCATGCTTGCCTGGCGCAATTTCATGCCGCCCGGGATGCTGATGCGATCGGAGGCCTTCGCCTCCGACCTGTACGCGCCCCATGCCGGCCACCGGCTGGAAGACTACTGCCGCCTCATGCACCTGCCCTATGCCCCCATCGGCATGCGCCTGCCGCTTGAACGGTTTGTCGAGTACGGGCTTTGGTTCCAGTCGCAGCTCGTCAGCCACGTTCGTACGGTGGAAGTTACCGACCTGCGCCGGCAGGACGGCAGCTTCCGCCTGTCACTGAGCGACGGGAGCGCGCTGGTCGCACGGCGCGCGGTGATCGCCCTCGGGCTCAAGGGCTTCGAGCAGACGCCGACAGTGCTGCAGGGACTGCCCAGGCCGCATGTGCTGCACTCCGGCGAGATCGGCAACCTGGCGTGGGCCCGGGGCAAGCGCATCGTCATCGTCGGCGGCGGGCAGTCAGCCCTTGGCCTGGCGGCACTGTTCAACGAACTGGGCGCACATGTCCGGGTGCTGGTCCGGGGCGACATCATTTCCTGGAACGATGATCCGGAGGTCGGACGCAGCCTGCTGTCGCGGATGCTGCGTCCCGAGGGCGGGCTGGCCCAGGGCTGGTATCCCTACGTCCTGTCGGAGTTCCCGTATCTGTTCCGGGGTGTCGGGCAGCGAACGCGCAAGCGCATCGCCGAGTCCTCGTTCGGCCCCTCCGGGGCGTGGTGGCTGCGTGACCGGGTGGCCGGCAAGATCGAGCTCCGGATGAACACCACGGTCCGGCACGTCGCGATCCGCAACCACGAGGCGGTGCTGGAGGTGAGCGGCGAGAACGGACCGGCAACCATCACCGGCGACCACGTCGTTGCCGCCACCGGGTTCAAGGTCGACATGGCCAGGCATGCCTTCCTGTCGCCGGAAATCGTCAGTGCGCTGTCGCTCGTCGATGGCTGGTCCGACGTGTCGCGCAACTTCGAATCCGCCATGCCGGGGCTCTACATCACCGGACCGGCGGCGGCGCTGAGCTTCGGGCCGGTACTGCGCTTTGTCTATGGCGCCAAGTATGCCGCGCCCTGCATTGCGCGGCATATCAGCCGATGCCACGCCGCGGAGGGCGGCAGCCGTGCCTTCGATGCGCCCGCCGTGCCGCAGTCCCTGGCCGAGAACCGCACCGGCGCGTTATCGCACCCGCCGGCGGCTTTCCAGGAAGCGAAAAGCCCCGTCGAATAGCACCCTGCGCCTGCAAGCGGTCCATCGCCAGCCGAGGCCGGCGTATGGCGGTGACCGAAGCAACAGGCGCAGGCCCACATCTATACCGGCCACCAGCCGGCTTCGGCATTGACAGAAACGGGAGTGATCGATGCAGCAATTCAAGCCACTCACCAGCCTGCGGCTATTCCTGGCCTTATGGGTATTGTGCAGGCACTATTTCCATGTCTACGAACCGGAAGCCATGTTCTTCAACATCGGCTTCACCAGCACGTTCTTCGATCATGGCTACCTGGGCGTCGACGGCTTCTTTATCCTGAGCGGCTTCATCCTCGCCTACAACTACGATCCGGCGCCGGGGGAGCAGCTGCAGTGGAAGAAGTTCATCGTGGCGCGGATCGCCCGCATCTACCCGGTCTACCTCGTCTGCCTGCTCGCCTTCGCGCTTGCCGTGATCGCCCGCGACCTGGCGCTGCATACGCACAACGTTGGCACGGGTGGCTATACCTTGTCCAGCTTCATACCGGAAGCGCTGATGCTGGGCGCGTGGCAATACGCGGGGCCGAGCGGGTGGAATGACGTCGGCTGGTCAGTCAGCGCCGAATGGTTCGCCTATGTCTTCTTCCCGCTGTTCCTGCTGGCGGCGCCACGCCTGAACAAGACCCGCATCGCCGTGGCCGGCTGCCTGGCCCTGGCGGCGCTCGCGGCAGTGGAAGCCACCTCGCCCGAACACCTGTCGCTGAGCGGCGGCGTGGCTCGGCTGGTACCGGAATTCCTGCTGGGGGTGCTGCTGTGCCGGCTGCGCGAAGCGATGCCGCGCCACGACGGCTTCGCCGGTGGCGGCATGCTGTCGCTGGGTGTCTGCGTGCTCGGCGTGGGACTGGGGCTGGATGTCCTGTTCGTCGCCGGCGCAGCCGGTCTGGTGTTCTTCCTCTCCTACGAACGGGATGCACTTTCGCGCGTGTTTTCGCTGCGCAGCCTGGTGTTTCTCGGCGAGGTCTCCTACTGCATTTACATCGTGCAGCGCATTCCGCAATATATGTTCGCCTTCGCGCGGGGCAAGGTGGAGAGCCTTGCCGCCCTGCCGGGAATAGCGCAGGCTGCGTTGCTGCTGACGCTGACGATCGTCATGGCCATCCTGCTGCATTTCGTCGTCGAGAAGCCGATGCGGGCCTACATCAACCGCCGCTTTGGTGCCAAGGCAAAGCCAGTAAAGGCATTGGCCACCACCCCCTGACCCGCGGGGCCGGGAATACGCAGCCGGCTCAGGTCAGCAAGGCAGCCGCGCACGGGGCAGAGGATCAGCGGCTGGACCCGAGCGGCTGGTACTTGGTGGCCGAAGCCCGGCGCGTGACCTGCCTTTCCCTGACATTGCAGATCAGCAGGCAGACCAGCATCGGCACGAACATCCACTTCTGCCGCACGGAGATGCCCAGGTTCGCCGTCATCGGCGCCAGGATCAGCCAGGTGCCGGCGCAGTAGATCCAGAGAAACACCGCGTTCCTCAGCACCACACGGTCGCCCCGCCGGCGAATCATCCCCCAGACACCGAGCACCGCAAGCAGCAGCAGCACCACGTTGTCCAGCGATGCCGCCAGGCCGAAGATGCCGTTCGCCTCGTGCGGCAAGGGCCGGAAGACATAGGTGAAGAGCTGCATCGGCAGCGACATGCTGGCGATGTCGATGCCGCCCCCGCCATGCTGGTTGTAGCCCTGGCGCTTTTCGACGTAGGTCTCGATGGATTCGCCATCCGCCGGCATCTCCAGGCCGGCGTACTGGATGGTGAACGGCACGATGGCCGCGGAGGCGGCCAATGCCACGCTGACCAGCGCGGCCCGCCACTTCCAGGGGACCTTCGCCGAGAACACCATCGAGGCAGCAAGCGACAGGATCATGACCGCCGCGATGTGCGGCCGCACCAGGAACATGCAGGCGATGGCGAGGATCATGAGCCAGCTGCGGCGCGGCATCGACATGCTTGCCCACAGCACAAGGCTGGTGGCCATGAAGGCGACCGAATCCTTGCCGATGGCGGCGCTCCAGAAGCTGATCGACGGCAGCAGCACGATCACCACGGCCAGCCTGCGCAGGAACCGGCTCCTGTCCTGGGTCACCGTGCGCAGCACCGCGTCGAACGCCAGCAGGCCGATCGTCCCGAAGATGTTGAAGACAAAAAACACCCCCACGTACGAGAAGCCGAGGTAGATCGAAAAGATATGCGTGAAGTAGCTCACGCCGCGCGTGCCGATGCCAAACTCCGGTGACGGCGCCAGCGATGCCTCGAAGTAGTCCGCTGCGTCGCCGCCGTTCTCCAGCGCCAGCTTGGCGTAGAAGATGCAGAAGATGGTGTGCCAGATATAGAGAAAGAGCCCCCATTTCGGCCGGGTGCCGAACTTGCGGCTCATGCTCGCCGCCACGGGTGCGCCCAGCAGCAGCACAAGCGTCGCGCTGATGACATGCCACGCGGAAGATGCGTATTCCATGGTCGAAGCCCCAAGCAAGAGCTGGCCGCCTCAGACGCGCCAGCCGGTCACACCGCCTGCTCCATCGCGATCGGCTCGCGGGAGCGGAAGAAGAAGCCGATGCCGGCAATCACCGCCACCGCATTGCCTGCGAGATAGCCATAGACGGCACCCAGGGCACCGTGGCTCGGGATCGCGATCAGATCCACCAGGACCATGGTGCCCAGCACCAGCAGCCATTTCTCAACCAGCCAGTTCGGCTTGCGCAGGTAGATCACCAGCAGCGACAGCGCCGCATCGGCGAACACCAGCCCGGATGCCATCGCGGAAAGCCGCAGCAGGCTGGCCGCGGCCTCATAGTGATCGCCATAGATCAGGGCGATGACCCAGGGCGCGCAGTAGGCCAGCACTGCGCCTCCCGCGGTCCCCATCAAGACCATGCCGGCGACGACGTACAGCACATTGCGCCGTACCAGCGCCAGGGTCGGCTGCGCGTAGATCATCAACGGCGCCACCGAGCTCGCGACGATCGCGCTGAGCATCATGAAGTTGTCCAGCACCTGCATGGAGGCGGCATAGCCGCCAAGCTCGAACAGGGAGATGTGCGGCTTGAGCAGGAGTTGATCGATGCGCTTGGCGCAGAGCATCAGGATCATGCTCGCCCAGAACACCGTGCCGTCGCGCAACAGCTTCCTGGCAAGGGACCAGTCAAGTTCGACCGCCACGCGGGGGCTGCGCTTGCGGTAGTAGCGGGCGTGCAGCACGGCAAACAACAAGGACTCCACCGCCACCACCCAGGCAAAGACCGGCGCTGAGTCGGTGCCTGCCAGGTAGAGCGCGGAGACCGCAATCATCCGGAAGGCGAGGCCGACCATGCTGAAGATCACGGCAGGGCGGCTGTCGGTACGCGCCTGCAGCCAGGTCCGGACCGCGCCGAAGGGTTCGCGGAACAGCATCGGGATGCCGGTGATAAAGACGATCACAACAATGACCTGATCGTCTTCCGTCATTGCCACGACCACCACGAGCAGCAGGTAGCCCGCCACGGCGGCAATCTCGCGCAGGCCGAAGACATGGGCCAGCAGCCGGTGCTGCGCGGCCGGCGCCTGGTCCGCAACCAGGCGCGGGATGACCACTTCATTGCCACAAATCAGCGCGACCGCCGATGCAATCAGCACCAGCGACTGAGCGTACTGGAATTCGGCAAAGCCTTCGGGACCGACGGCGCGTGCGATCATGGCCACGCTCACGATACCGAACACCACCTGCAGGCCACGCTCGAAGACCAGCCAGAATACATTGCGGGCGATCTGCATACGCATGCCAGGTCTCTCCGGAAAGAAGATCGGAAATGTCGTTGCCGGCCGGGCCGCCGGATGTGCCGCGCGCGCACCTGCCAGTCTTGCCGGTCTTCGTTGGAACCCCTAATCAAAAACACGCTGGCTTCGCTGCGCGGTCCTGCCGTACAACTGTCGCTGTCCGGGGCCGCGCGCCTTGCCAGGACCGCATCCGCTTCGTTCTGATGACGCCTCCCGGCACGGAACCTCCGTTGCCGCGGCTACGCCTGGCGCTGCCGCCCGGTTGGCCGGGCGCTTGCACCGATTCTAAATATTCTGCCCCCCAGCAACTGCGCTCACTGTTGTCCCCCGCACACTGCGGGGCGCCCCGCCGGGGGCTGCCCCCATGGACATGGCCTATGCTCCATTCGCTGACCAGACATGCGGCCCTGCCGGCTGTGTGTTCCCGCAGACTACAGCCTGGCCGGGGCGGCACCATCGTCCAGATGGCCGTCTCCTCCCGATGGAGGAGGGGAGCCTCCATCTGTGCCGTGGTCGGCGGGCTCTCGCTTGCAATGTGTGTCAGCGCACCGAGACTTTCAGCCGGCATTCCTACGATCAATGCATCGTGGGTGAAGTACCGGCCTGGTTGCCTGCCCGCTTCGCGAGGAGATCGCCGTGAGATCAATCTACAGCTGTGCCATCGAGCGCCCCAACCAGCCGCAGCGCCGCCCTGCGGCGTCGCTGCTGCCTGTCCTGGCCGCCGCGCTGCTGACGGCATGCGCCGCCTCCCCCGGCATGGTTTTCGACAGCAACGCACCGGTCAAGGCGGTCGGGCCCAACGCAACCACCACCGTGACGCCGATCACGCTCGATCTCGTGCGCGAACTGCGCCACAAGATCAAGCCCGCCAACGAGGGCGTCGAAGAGCTGTACGCCCCTGCGCAGCCTTACCGGATCGGCCCGGGCGACATCATTTCAGTGGTGGTGTGGGACCACCCGGAACTGGTCTTCCCGACCCAGACCTATAGCCCCGGCGCGAGCTTCGAAATCCCCGCCTCGACCGGCGGCTCCAACCTGCCCGGCTACGTGGTGAGCGCGCAGGGAGACATCCAGTTTCCCTATGCCGGCTCGCTCAAGGTGGCGGGCAAGACCGCCAACCAGGTGCGCGACGAAACCGCCCGCATCCTCTCCCGCGTGGTGCGCAATCCACAGATGACCGTGCGCGTGCTGGGCTTCCGCAGCCAGCGCGTCTATGTCGACGGCGAAGTGCGCACGCCCGGCATGCTCGCCATCGACGATGCGCCGATGACGCTGGTCGAAGCGCTCAACCGCGCCGGCGGCGTGCTGAACCTGACCGGCGACAACAGCCGCATACGCGTGACGCGCGGCGAACGCAGCTGGTACGTCAATATCCCGGCCCTGCTGGCCAGGGGCAAGGATCCGGCCCGCATCATGCTGCGCTCCGGTGACATCGTGCGTGTGGAACAGCGCGAGGACAACAAGATCTTCGTGACCGGCGAAGTGGCGAAACCGACATCACTGCTGATGCGCAATGGCCGCATGACGCTGAACGAGGCGCTGGGTGACGCCGGCGGCGTGAATCCGGGCACGGCCAACGCGGAGCAGATCTTCGTCATCCGCAAGGCACCCAACGGCGAACCCTCGGTGTTCCACCTGGACGGCACCTCGCCGGCGGCACTGGCCATTGCCGAAGGCTTTGAGCTGGAGCCGAAGGACGTGGTCTATGTCGACGCCCGCGACCTGGTTCGCTGGAGCCGCGTGATGAGCCTGCTGCTGCCGTCGACGTCGCTGGTCGGCACTGCGGCAGGGATCAAGTGAGTGAAACAGGCATGCCAAGAACCATTCTTGTCGTCTGCCTCGGCAATGTCTGCCGCAGCCCGATGGCGGCAGTGCTGCTCAACCGCGCCCTGCCCGGTTTCGATGTGACCTCGGCCGGACTCGCGCCGCCTGTCGGCGCCGCGGCCGATCCGCGCGCCGTGCGCTTGCTGGCCCACGAGGGCTGCGACCTCGCCGGCCACCGGGCGCGCGCCGTCGATAGTGTCCTGGTCGAATCCGCCGACCTGGTGCTGGTCATGGAGAGCCTCCAGCGGGAAGCGCTCGAACAGCGCTTCCCGCAGTCGCGCGGCAAGACGTTCAGGCTTTGCGAAGGCATGGATCTCGACGTGCCCGACCCGTACGGCAGTTCGCAGCAGATGTTCAGCATTGTCCTGGAGATGATCAAGCAGGGAATCTTGTCCTGGTCGTCGCAACTGGAACAGGAACACGCCATTGCGTCGATTGACAGCCACAGGGAGGCGACATGAGAACCATAACCAACCGAGATGACGCGATCGAGGAAGCCGCAGACCAGGACAAGTCTGTCGACCTGACCGCCTACCTCGACATTCTGGTCCGCTACCGCTGGACGTTCCTCGGCACCGCCATCTTCGTCGTCACGCTGGGCCTGCTCTACGCCATGGTCGCGTCGCCGGTCTACCGCACCGACATCGTGGTCCAGGTGGAGGAAAGCAATGGCCCGCTGGGCGGCAGTGCAAGCAAGCTGTCCACGTCGATCTCGCCGATACTGGACATCAAGCCGGCGGCTACTGCGGAAATGGAACTGCTGCGTTCGCGCATGGTGGTGGGCAAGGCCGTGGCATCCCTGCATCTGGATGTCGAGGCGCACCCGCGCTACTTTCCGTTGATCGGGCAGACCATCGCGCACCTCAAGCGGGAACTGTCCAACCCGGGCCTGTTCGGCTGGGGCGGCTATGCCTGGGGCAGCGAATCGATTGCGGTCAAGGAGCTGGACGTGCCGGCGTCGATGGAAGACCGCAGGATCGACCTGACCGCAACCGGCAACGGCGGCTATTCGGTGTCGCTCAATGGCGGCGACGTCAAGGCCAGCGGCAAGGTCGGCGCGCCCCTGTCGATCGCTACGCCGGCCGGCGCCGTCCGCCTGGTGGTCAGCGAGCTCGACGCACGGCCCGGCGTCAGGTTCGAGCTGCGCCGGCTGCCACGCAGCACCGCCATCGAACGCTTGCAGGGCAGGCTCGTGATCACCGAGCGCGGCAGGCAAAGCGGCGTGATCGGCATCTCGCTGGAAGGCGACAACCCTGCGATGGTGGCGGCCACGCTCAACGAGATCGGCAACGCCTATGTCGAGCAGAACGTGCTGCGCAAGGCGGCCGAAGCGGAGAAGTCGCTGGCCTTCCTGGAACAGCAGATGCCTCAGCTCAAGCAGCAGGTCGAGACCTCCGAGAACCGCTACAACGCCATGCGCAACCAGCGCGGCACGGTTGACCTGCCCGAGGAATCCAAGCTGATGCTGAACCAGTCGGTCCAGCTCCAGACCAAGCTGCAGGAGCTTCGGCAGAAGCGGCAGGAACTGGACGCGCGCTTCATGCCCAACCATCCTGTCATTTCCCTGATTGACGCCCAGATCGCCAGCGTCAACGCCCAGATCAATGGCCTGGCGGGCCGCATCCAGAAGCTGCCTGACGTCGAGCAGAACGTGCTGCGCCTGATGCGCGACGTGAAGGTCAGCACCGAGATGCTGCAGTCCCTGCTCAACGACGTGCAGCAGCTCAGGCTGATGAAGGCCAGCAAGGTGGGCAACTCGCGCCTGGTCGACGCGGCGGAAGTGCCGATCGGCCCGATCCGCCCGAACCGCGAGGTGATTGCCACGCTGGCGGTCGTGCTCAGCCTGATCGCCGGCTTGGCGGCGGTAGTGCTGCGCCACGCTTTCAACGGCGGCGTCGCCGACGCGGACGAGATCGAGCGCAGGACCGGCCTGGTGGTCTACACCACGATTCCCTTCGCCCCGCAGGAGGCGCAGACGCAGGACGCCGCAAACGGTGGCGGCTTGCTGGTACGCGAGCAGCCGGACGATCCCGCGGTGGAGACGCTGCGCAGTTTCCGCACCGCCCTGCAGTTCGCGCTGGCCGGCAACAAGAACCGGACCGTGGTCATCACGGGCCCCGCGCCCGGCGTCGGCAAGTCGTTTATCTGCGCGAACTTCTCGGTGATCGCCGCCAGCGGCCGGCGCGTGGTGCTGATTGACGCCGACCTGCGGCGCGGATCGCTGCATCGCCGCTTTGGCGCCCAGCGCACGCCCGGGCTCACCGAACTGCTGCTGGGCGCGCCGTTCGAACAGGTCGTGCAAAGAGAGGTCGCGCCTGGCCTGGACTTTATTTCGACCGGGAGCGAGCCGCCGCATGCGGCGGATGTCCTGCTCAGCCCCGCCATGGAGACCTTGCTCGACACGCTCACCAAGCGCTACGACCTGGTCCTGATCGACACCCCGCCGATCCTGGCCGCCACCGACGCCGGTATCCTGGCGGGCAAGGCAGCGGCAGTCTTCCTGGTGGCGCTCGCCGAGAAGACCACGGTGAACGAATTGCAGGCATCCTATCGGGCCCTGCGGCAGAGCGGGGCGGACGTCAAGGGTGTGCTGCTCAACGGCCTGCGCATCGAGGGGCGCTGGTACCGGGCCCACTACTACTTCGGCAAGTACCGCTACCTCGGCGAGTACAGCGCGAAGCCGCCAAAGCGGGCCTGAGGAAGGTCAGCCGGCAAGTGCTACGGGCTTCGGACAACCGTTGGTGTGCTCCCTCTCCTGCGTGCGGGAGAGGGGAGCAAACCAGCGGCATGATCCACGACACCGATGCTGACCTCGGGCCGACGCTGACCCAACCACAGCCAGCGTTCATTCAGGGGGACATGATGTCTGCTCCGCACCAGCGCAACAAATCGAAGCACCTCTGGCCGTCCGTCTCCGCAGTCGCCTGTTCTTCGTTCCTGCTGCTTCCGAGCTACGCGCAGACCAAGCCCTCCGGACGCCCGGATCCCTGCCCGCTCCTGACCGCCGAGAAACAGGCCTATCCCGGCGCCACCGTGAGGTCCATCACCTCCTACGGCGCCAGGGGAGATGGCGCCACGGATGAGTATCTGGCGTTCCAGATGATGGCCGCAGATATTTCCAATCAACGATTTGCCAGGCGGCAGATCGTATATTTCCCCAAGGGCACCTACTACATCGATCGCTACGCCGTCACCCGCGGTCCCTGGGCGAACCACAACCAGAATATCCGGCTGCTGAAAGCCAGCAATTTCAGCCTGATCGGCTGCACCGGGTCGGTTGTTTCCTTCAAAGGGAACTTCACCATCACCAACGACCACTTCTCTGGTCGATCATGGTATTCGGCCAGGCACCAGCTCGGGTTCGAGATCAGGAACGCCAGCAACTTCAGGATCTCGGGCCTGGAGCTCAACGGAAACGTCGACAAGCTGTCGCGGCCACCCTCGCCGAATGGCAAGCCCCTGAGTGAAACGCCTTCCTATGGCATCCAGACGAACGCGAGTTCCAACTACGAGCTCAGCCACCTGAAGATCCACCACTTTGCCTGCGATGGCCTGTTCATCGGCGGCGACTTCAACGCCGATCTCAATGGCACCATCCACGCGGTGGATTCTTACAACAATGCCCGTCAGGGCATGAGCATCATGCAGGCAAGATCCTTCCGGATCACCAACTCCTCATTCCGCAACACGGGTCTGACCGACGGGGCCTACCCTAGCCACGCGCCCGCGGCCGGGGTGGATATCGAGCCAGACGGAACGCCGGCTGACGGCGTGACGGCGAGAACCGGAGACATGGTCTTCGATGCCTGCCGCTTCGTGAATAACAAGGGCTCGCAGTTCGTCGGCGGCGACAATGGCCGGAACACCGAAAACGTCACCATCCGCAATTCGGAGTTCGTCGGCCGGGCCGGGAACAAGCATCCTTATGTGATCATCCTGTCAGCGCCCGGATCCGTCATTGAAAACAATCACATCGATACCATCGACGGCGGTGTTTATCCCTCTTTCTCGGAAGGCATTGGCGACATGAAGACCGTGAATACGATCGTCAGGGGAAACACCATCAGGAGCAGTGGCGTCGGGCTTCAGGCGGCCGATGCGGGGGCAAGCGTCGTGATCGAGAACAACACCTTCATCAGCACGCACGGGCCTGACTACCGGGACGATTTTCCCAATATCAGGGCCGGGGTTGCCAGCTTCTCAGGCAATAAGCTTTCCTATCCGCACAAGAACTTCGGCTCCAGATCGGTGGTCGGCATCATCAAGGCATCCACGTTCATGAACAACTCGATCACGACGGACCTGACCGGTGGCAACTACACCATCAAGGTTGGCGCCGGGGCCGATGCTGCAAACAACATCGTTGGCGCCCATATCCTGTTTGCGCAATAGCGGCCTCGTGCGGCCTGGTGCCTTGACTCGCACTTCATCGCGGCCGCCGCCGCCCACTCCTGCGGCAGGACCCTGACGGGTTGCCCGCAGAAATGGGTACGGCCAGCGTCCTGCCGCTCAGGATTGCCTGGGCGCTTCTGACTTTGCCAGTGCCGGATGCCTGAGCTGTGGCGGCGGCAGGGGCATGCCCAGATAGGGATTGATAGTATTGAAGTCCGCCCGGTTGCTGCGCCGGGGCATGACGCCGTTGAGAATGCCACCGGCCAGCCGCGCATTGGCATGCGCCAGGCGCTTGAGGGTTTCGTCGACCTGCGCCGTCGCCGTGACATCGGCGCGCACCACCACCAGCGTGGAACCGGCCAGGTTGGCCACCAGCGTGGCATCGGCCACCGCCATCACAGGCGGCGTGTCCACCAGCACCAGGTCGAAGCGGCCCGCGCACAGCCGCAGGGATTCCGCCAGCGCGGGCAGCATCAGCAGCTCGGACGGATTGGCCGGCACCGCGCCGCGACTGAGCAGGAACAGGCCGTTGACCACGCTCGGCTTGACCGCGTCGGCGATCGCACTGCGGCCCGCAAGCACTTCTGCCAGCCCGGGCTCGGCAGGCAGGTCGAACCAGTCCGCCACGCGGCCGCGGCGCAGGTCGGCGTCGACCAGCAGCACGCGCTGGCCGGCTTCGGCGAACAGCACCGCCAGGTTGACCGCCGCGAAGGTCTTGCCGGCGCCGGCGGCGGGGCTGGTCACCGCGACCACGCAGTTGGGTGCATCGCGCAACGCGAAATGCAGCGCCGCCCGCAGCGTGCGCAGGCCTTCCACGGCAAGCGAATGCGGGGCGCGCCGCGCCAGCAGGAACTGGTCGTGCAGGCCCTGGCGCAGCAGCCGTTCGGCGCGCGCGCGTTCGTCCTCGGGCGCGGCGGCCGTGGCGGCGTCGATCACGCTGGTGACGGACTCGGGCCAGCCCAGGCGCACATTGGGCGGCAGCACAAAGCCGGAGGCGATGCCCAGGCGGCGCTTGGCGTCGACCAACCGTTCCAGCTCGGTCTGCTCGTTGCTGAAGGCGATATCGCCCAGCATGGCCATGCCCAGGCGCTGTTCCGCATCGGCGGCGCTGGCCACCGACGGGCGCATGCGCTGGCGCAGGTTGACCGCGGCCACGCCCAGGCACAGGCCGAGCAAGGCGCCGGCGGAGGCGAACGGCCACGCGCCGAGACCGACCGGTGTGACCGGCGCGATCGCGGCATCGACCACGCGCATCTGGGTGGAGCTGTCGGACAGCATCAGCGACAGCTGCTCGACCTTGCTGCGCAAGGACATGTACATGTCCTCGGCCACCTTGACATCACGCGTGAGCGCCACCGATTCGCGCTCGGTGGCCGACAAGGTCTGCATGCGCGCGTCGATCTCCGCGCGCTCGCGAGTCATCTGCTGGATCTGGCTGTCGACGGTGCGGACCTCGTTGGCCTCGGGCGTGAAGCGCTGCAGCAGCCGCGTGCGCTCAAGCCTGAGCGCAGCGATCTGGCGCTGGTACTCCATGCTGTTGCTCAGGAACGACTGCGCGTCGCGGCTTGGCTGCAGCGAACCCGTGCGCGCGCGGTAGCGCGTGAGCGCCTCCTCGGCGCGCGTGAGCTCTCTCTGCACGCGCGGCAACTCGCCCGACAGGAACGCGAGCGTGCCGGCCGCGTCCTGGCGCCGCTTGTCGGTCTGGCCGTCGATATAGGCGCGCGTGACCCCGTTGACGAGTTGGGCGGCAAGCTGGCGGTCCGGGTATTGCCAGCTCACGCGTACGGTGCCGCCCGGCGCGGCCAGGGGGTCGGCCGCGCCGCCCAGGCTCGCCGGGGTTTCGGTGCGTTCGCTTTCCACCGTGAGCCCGCGGCGCACGGACTCGGCGGTGCGGGCCAGGTCGTGCCGCGTGAGCTGGAAGCGCGTACCGGGCGCGGCCTCGATCTTGTCCACGCGCAGCACAATGCCGTTGGCCATCGCAGTCTCGCCGGCCCGCCCTTCCAGCAGCAAGGTGTCCTGCTGCATCAGGCGGTAGCGGCCCTCGCGGCGCACCTCGAAGGTGAGCGGCTGGTCTACCAGCGCCTCGGGCACGGTCATGCTGGCGATCACCAGGCGCTCGCCCCCCCAGGCATAGCCCAGGCTGGCGGGCCAGGTGCCGCGCGGCTGGCCGGGTGTGGAAAAGCGCTGCACCAGCGCGCCCACCAGCGGCGCACGCAGCGGCTGCGCGGTGATATCGAGCCGCAGCCGTTCCACCACCGGACCGACCACGGCGCGGCTCTTGAGCAGGCCCGCGTCGAAGACCGCCTGGCCCTGCGTCTGCGTGACGCTGCGCATGCCGCCATCGCGCCCCTCTACCTGCACCAGCGCCTGCACGCGATACTGCGGCGGCTCGGACAGCGCCACCAGTAAGCCTGCGGCCGCACCGGCCACGCCAGCCGCGGCGATCCAGCCGAGGTGGTCCATCAGCGCGCGCGCCTGCGTGGTGCCCGGCTGGGCATCACGGCGCGGGGTGGCGCTCTCAGCCGGTCCACCGGCATATGACAGTCTGCTCACGAGTACGGCTCCTCAAATGGGATCGGCGCGGCGTATGCACGCCGCGCCTCGCAGGCCACGCGCGCCGGAGCGTGCCGCTCAGGCGCTGGCCAGCGCGGGCAGCAGGCGGTCATACTCGCGCTTGACCAGCTTGTAGCACTCGCACGAATGCTTCTCCAGCCCGCAGCGGTCAAGCACGGTGATATGACCGCGGCTGTGGTGGATCAGGCCCAGGTCTTCCAGCTTGCCGGCCGCTTCGGTCACGCCTTCGCGGCGCACGCCGAGCATGTTGGCGATGACCTGCTGGGTGATCACCAGCTCGTTGGAGCTGAGGCGGTCGATGGCAAGCAGCAGCCAGCGGCACAGTTGCTTGTTCAGGGAGTGGTGGCGGTTGCAGGCCGCGGTCTGTGCGATCTGCGTGAGCATGGCCTGCACGTACAGCAGCGTCACGCGCTGCAGCGTGGGCAGGCGCGGCAGTTCGCCGCGCAGCAGGCGCGCGGGAATGCGATAGGCCATTCCGGGGCTGCGCACTTCCACCCGGCTGGGCATGGTGTCGCCGCCGGTGACCACCGGGATGCCGACCAGCCCTTCGTTGCCGACCGCGGCGATCTCGACCGTCGCGCCGTCCTCCAGCAGCGATAGCAGCGACACCACCGCGGTGGTCGGGAAATAGACGTGGACGATGCGCTGGCCGGAATCAGTCAGGAGTTCGCCGGCGCGCAGACGGACCAGCTCGAAGTGCTGCGCCAGCGTCTCCCACTCGCCGCGCGGCAGCGCGCTGAGCAGGTGATTGACATGCAGATCCGATCGATGCGTAATCATTTTCGTACCCCCTGTCCAATCCCGTGTCCGGGAACAACGCTCTGCCGGCCTGGCTCGGCACGACTGCTGTCCGAGAACCGGCTGGCTACGCCGCCGACCCAGGTGCGGCGCTCTTTGCAAGCCAGTGCCTCTATTTAGCGTCATGGCAGCGCGCTCCGACAGTAGGCGAACGGCTGGGAAACGGTCATCCATCGGGAGGTTGGACGGAAAGGCGAGAGTGAAGCGGGCGCGGACAAGGGCGCCATGCGCCGCGGCGGCTGCGATGCCCGCCGCCCGCCAACAAGGCGAGGCAGCACGGCGGCTGGAAGCGGTTACGGGCTAATCAGCCACGGCAGGCACGCAAGGCTGGATGCATGGCATGCCCTCCGCTGTCGGCATGAGACCAGGGCTATCGTGCAAAAGGCGGATGCACCGGGTTGCCCCCGACGCCGGATCGAACCGGTTCTGTGCCACGCGCCGGAGGCGGCACGCCAGCCACGGGCTGCCCGCTGCATGCAGGAACTGCCGGCTCATGGCGTGAACTCGCCGAAATGCGCGGCCAGCAACGGCACGCTGGCCAGGTATGAGGCTTCGAGCTGGTCCAGGCAGTCTTCGCAACGGTCCGGTTTGCGGCTGATGACCGCGCGCATCAGGCGGAACTGCATCACCATCGCCTCCGAGGCCATGGTGTAGCAGGCTTGCGCCGCCTTCTCGGGCACCTCCTGCCCGTGCATCACCAGCCAGCGCAGGTAGCGCGCCAGCAGCTCGAAATTGGCGCCGAGCTGGCGCAGCACGCCCGACGCGTAGTGGTGAAAGCCCGGTTCGCCGCGCGCCATCAGCCGCTCCAGATGCTGGGGAAATACCGCGCGAAACAGGGTGACGGGGTTCTCGCGCGGACGGTTGCCCAGGTGAAAGCGCAGCAATGCCAGCGAGGCCTCGAGCAGCGTCTCGGCAGCGTGCGGGTGCCCGTTGCGGCGGACCACGTCGGCATGCATGAAGGGCAGCGCCTCGGCACTGCGCACGCCCGGTGCCAGGCGAATGATGGCGGCGTAGTCCTCGCCGGTCGCGGTGTGGTAGCCGTCGGAGTGGTAGTAGCCGACCGCGCCGGCCTCGGGGATCAACACATCGATGGCAATGCAGGTGGGCGTGCAATGGCGCAGGTAGCCGGCGCCGCGGGGTGGCGGTAGCTGGCTGCTGTCCAGCTCCATCACGACGATATGGCCGCGCGAGGTCTGTGCCGCCACGTGCGACTCGAGCGAGTCGTAGAACGTCAGCGCGTGCACGGTGAGGCCGTACAGCCGCTCCAGGTCGGCATCCGGAAAGCGGCACTGCGTGAAGTGGTCGGCCTCGAAATCCTGCCGCACCGCGCAGGCCAGTGCCGCGACTGGCGGCAGGTCCAGCCCGTGCAGCAGTTCGATCCAAAGGTCGATATGGCAGTTGACGTGCGACCACACCGGATTGCCGCCGCGCAATCCCGGTCCGCCCCGTCCACGCATCCTGGTGTCGCCGTGCACTAGTGACCTCCGCACCTGCCATGCCGTTTCATGAGCGGGTACGGATGGCCCATGCCGGGCCCGCGCGCGTGCCTGACGTGCGATACGGCAGGCCGAGCGCTGACACCAGTCATTTTTCCGTCTCCCCCTGAACCCGAGCCAGATACTTGCTGCCATTGGCCGTGATGGCGATCTTGGCGCGCGCGGTTCAGGCCAGTCTGTTGGACGGCGCACAAACAGGCAAAGGGTTCAGGCGGTTCAGGGCACTCAGCCGCAAATATGCACGCATGGTGCTTCTGGTTGATGGAGGAGCGCGAGCTGATTGGTTATCGTCAAGGAGACGTGTGGGCGGGCAGTATGGCCCGCACGCCTTCAAAGCCCGCATGGTCCCCCGGTCGGCGGGCTTCTTTTTTGGCTCGCAGGCAAGCTGCTCGATCACGAAGGGAACGACAAAAGCACAGTGGCACCCGGCGAGGCCGCCGGGTGCCACTGTGCATGATGCTCGCTTGATGCCTGCAGGTTCAGGCTACGAGTGGCGGCGGCACGCGATGCCGATGCTGGGCAATGATCAGCGCCCTCAGGCTTTCCACACGCAGCCGCGCTTCGCGCTCGCCGGCCGCGCGGGCCGCGTCGGCGGCGGCCAGCTCGCAGTCAAACTGACGCCCGTGCAGTTCGCCGCGGTAGAGCAGCGGCTCATCGCTGCCCTCATTGGCACCCGCGTGGCAACCATGGTCCAGGCTGGCAGCCAGCCTGATCTCGAAGCAGCACGCCCACTTGCCTCTGCCTTCGCGCACAGCAAAGCCGCGAACGACGAGGAATTCCAGTCCGGCCTCCATATGACCCCCTTACTTCCCCGGGGCGGCCTGCCTGCAAATTGGGCTGGCTTCTGCCTCCGGGCGAATCAAGCATAGGTAATCGGGTGCAATGCGCACTCCTCCGGTGGATGTAGGCCTGCTCGCTCAAAGGAGGGAGGCGGTGGTCCCGTTGGCGCCCGTCAGCGACAGTGCCATGCGCGGAAAGCACTGGCCGCCGGCCCACACCAGCGCGGTGGCAGCGCAGACCAGTTCGAGCGGCGCCGGCAGCGCGAGACACCCGCTGGCACCGAGCAGCGCGGCATGCAGCATCAGCGAGGCATCGAGGCGATCGGACAGCACCAGCCAGCGCCGTGGCGCCAGGCGTGCCTGCAGCTGGTCCAGCAACGCACGCGGGTCGCCCTCCAGCGCGCTGCAATCGATCAGCGCAATATCGGCCGGGTCCGGCGATGGCTCCGATGACGAAGCCTGCGTCGATGCGCACGCCGATTCATGCAGCCACTGCGGCGTGCGCCACGTGATCGGCTGCGGCACGTCCAGTGCGTTCAGGCGACGCGCCAGGACACGGCACATCATTTCATTGCTGGCGATGAGGTAGGTCGGCATTGACTCGGTCTGGCAGCGGGCCCGGGCCGCAGATGCGCTTGCCACCCGGTCGGGATCCGGGCCGCGGAGCGGCCCGCCTTGCAGGGCATCAGGGCAGCGCCGGCCGCCGGCAAAAGTGTCTGCAGATGCCTTTCATCACAAGGTAGCAAGCCGCCGCCGCCGCTGCCTCATGCTTTTGGCCGAGAGCCGCTCGCCAGAAGGATGAGGCGCGGCCCTTGAGAGCCGCGCCGCCACCCCTCACGCAGCCTGGCAGGTGGGGTCAGGCGCCGGCACCCGGGTCACCGGATTGGCGGGCGTGGCGGGCCCGGCCCAGTTGAGCGTGGCGCCCTTCTGCAGGGCAACGTAGACGGCTTCGCCCTTGTTGCGCACGTGCAGGCGCTGGTACAGCGTGCAGGCATGCGTCTTCGCGGTGGCCACCGAGATATTCAGCATGCGGCTGACCGTCTTGATGGGATAGCCCCGCGCCAGCAGCGCTAGCACTTCGTACTGGCGCTCGGTGATGTTCAGCAGGTGCGCGCCGGCCGACGGGGTTTCGTGGTATGTCGCATGCGCCTGGAAATGGCGCTGGGGCGCGGGCACCGCATGGTCGAGCACGGCCTCGCCGATGCCAGCGCGCAGCGCCACGACCCGGGCCTCGCCCTGCCCTGCGCTGCTTGCCAGCGGGGCAGGGCCGGCATCGAGTTCCGGTTGCCAGGCGTGGCTGCCCTGGGCACGCGCCGGGAAGCACTCGCCGCCGGCCAGCACCAGGCGCACCGCGGCATCGAGCGCATCCGCGCTGCAGCTCTTGGCCACGCAGCCGCGCACCGGCTCAGGCAAGCCCGCACCCGGCAGCGATGGCGCCGCCTGATCGCTGAGGACCAGCACGCGCTGCGGGCGTAGCCGCTGGCACAGTTCGTCCAGCATGGCCCAGCCGCCGGCGTGATCGGCAGGCAAGCCATAGATCAGCAGGTCGGCATCGTACAGCCACAAATCTGAATCGACTGGGGCGAGGGGATCGATATCGATCAGGTCACCAGGAATATGTGCTTGGGCCAGCAGATGGCGCAGACCCAGGCGCAGGAGGGGGTGAGGCTCGATCAAGAGGATGGTGGCCATGGCCGCTCTCTTATTATTGCGGCAAGTACGGACCCTGCGACAATCCGCGCTTGCTTGTCGGAAATGCTCCGCTATCTTGCGGTTGCAGTTCCATACGATCCGCCATCGCTCCAGACCGCCTGGCAGCCTTCCCGTCTGGCTGCAGGTCCGTCCTTCCCGTGGAGATACCGGATCGCCCCGTTTTGCGTGTTAAGACGCTTATGTAGAAAGAGTCTTAGATTCGACTGAAGTCTGATCTAAGTATTTATAACTCCTGACCTGCAGCATATGAAACGCGTAGGGCGAATGCAAGGTGATGGTGCGCTGCGGCGGGGTTTCCCCGAGCACTGCCTGACGCCAGCATACGGATCGCACAAGGCCAGCGGGGATGACTTTCCAGTGAAAACACGCATAAAATTATCGGCATTGCATTTCGCTATGCATTTCGGGCCGGATGAATTCTCGCTCGCTTCAAGTGCCTTATAAATCAAGAAGTTAGCCATTCAGCGCATACGTGCCCATGATTCCTGGAATGATGACGGTCAGCCTCACCCGCAGCGAGTTTGCGGCGGTGCGCGCCTATGTCCAGGGCATGCCGGCGGCCATGGTGGTGCCCCGCTACCTGGCCGACGAAGCCGATGATGACGATGCCGGGGCCGAGTCTGCGCTACGGACCCTGCTTGCCCTGCGCGACCGGATGGTCCAGCTCGCGCACCTGCACGGGCGGGCCGACCTCGCCGAACTGCTGCTGGCCGGCCCTGGCCGCTCCAACCGCGGCATGGACCGCCGCGTGGACGCGCTGGCCGAGCTCGAACGGTTGGGTACGGCGGCGCCGCGCCCCCAGCATGGCGTGGAGTTGTGGTTTGCACCAGCCTTGGCGCGGCGCTTGCGCAAGGCTGAAATTGTGACGCTTAATACTCTTTTTGAGCTTGCGAACCAGCGCGGCAGCGCCTGGTGGCGGGCCGTCCCGCGCATTGGCGCGCTTGCCGGCGCCGCCGTCAACCGCTGGCTCAGCGAGAACCGCGCTGCCTTCCGGGACCCGGACGGCAAGCCGCTGCTGGGCGCGCACGTCGGCAACCGCACTTTGCTCGAGAAAGGCGCGCTTGGGCCAGGGATGCGCCAGCCGTTGCCGCTGGAATGGATGACGGTGTCGCCCGCATTGGACCCTGGCGCCAGCTGCCCGTACAGTCAGGGCCTCGACGTGGTCCAGGCCTGGCTGCGCGATGCCGCAGGCGACAGCGGCAGCACGTTCTCGGCCTACCGCAAGGAGGCGGAGCGCCTGCTGCTCTGGGCAGCGCTGGAGCGGCGCAAGGGCCTGTCCCAGCTTGATCTGGACGACCGCCGGGCCTACCTGGGCTTCCTGGCGCAGCCCGAACCTGTCAGCCGCTGGTGTGGACCGCGGGCACCGCGCCACCTGGCCGGATGGCGTCCGTTCACGGGCCCGCTCAGTCCGGCAAGCGTGCGGCACAGCATGCGGGTGGTGGCCGCCCTCTTCCGCTGGATGCATGGCAACGGGTACCCAAGCGCAGCGCTCTGGCCAGCTCAGATCCCGGACGGCACCGAAGCATCGGCGGCAACAGCGGCGGCGCGGCCGGACGCCTTGCAGGTTCCCGAGGCCAGCCTGGCCCCCTTCCTGTCATGGCTGGAACGCCGGGGCGGCGACGGCGATGGCCAGCGCTACCGGACGGCCCATGCGGCAATCCTGCTGTTGCGGGAACACCGGCTCAGCCTGGACCGGCTGACCTCGGTCACGCGGCGTTCACTGGCCCCGATGCAGCAGCCTGCGCGGAGTCCGGAACACGGTATGGGAAGTGCTGCGCCATTCGGAACGCCTGGCTTTGGCCTGACCACGCAGCATGCACTGGCCAGGCATTGGCGTGACCGCAACCTCCAGTGGGATGGCGCGGGCACCGAATGCGCCTCGCTGATCGGCCCCCCCGCCGCGCCGCCGACCCGGCGCGCGCAGCGCAAGCTGGCGGCATTGCCCCAGGCCGGCTACTCGGTGCGCGGCCTGCACGCCCTGCTGTCCAGCATGCTTGAGCGCTACCGCAAGACCTGTGATCCGGAGTTCGGCGCGCGCTCGCCGCGCGACCTGCTGGCCTGAGCGCTGCGCCGGCAATGCTGCCGCCGCGGCGCCATGGCTTGCCTGCCCGGCTCAGAGCAGCGTCTTGTCCAGCCCGAAGCGGGCCTTCAGGGCCTCGACCAGCGCCTCGCGGGCACTGCGGTCGCTCAGCTGCACGTCCAGCATCACGCGTCCCGAGTCCCATTCCTTGATGGTGCCGAGCAACTGGCCGCTGTCGGTCCGGATCTTGTATTGCCGGCTGATTTCCTTGACCTTGCGCGCCTTGCCTTCCTGCGCATGCTTGCGGATGGCTTCAACCTCGCGGCTCGACAGGCCATCACTGATGATGCGCGCCGCCAGTTCGCGCGTGCGCTCCTCGCCCGCCAGCTTGCAGTACAGCGTCAGCTCATAGCCCGCGGCGATGCCGATCGCGCTCGGGCGCTCGCGCATCACGCCCAGCACGGACTCGGGCAGGCGCAGCAGCGCCAGCGTCTTGTTCACGGTGCCGGCCGACATGCCGGTCAGCTCGCAGATTTCCTCTTCTTTCTGGACCTTGCCTTCGTCCAGCAGCTGGCGCCAGGCGATCGCATTGTCCAGCGCCGACTGGTCCGAGCGTTGCTCGTTGAGCATGAACGACAGCCGGTAGAAGTCCAGGTCGCTCAGGTCGTTTTCGACAAAGCATTCCATCTCGAGCTTGCCGGCAGACGCCAGGGCTCGCTTGCGGTAATGACCGTCGATCAGGATGTAATGGCCGGGGCGCGCCGGATCGGGCGCGGCCAGGCCGGGCGTCTTCTGGCCGTGCGTGGCGATGGATGCCGCCCGCTCCTGCACCACGGCGGGATCGTAGAGGCGCCGCGCGTTGAGGGGATTGTCATGCAGTTGCGCCAGCGGAATCCTGATCAGCTGCCGGCCCGCGGCGGCTTCGCCAAGACTTTCAGCGCTGAAAACGGGCGTGCCATCGGCTCCCCTGCCCTGCAGCAAGCCATTCGGATGCTGGGAAATGGCCGCTTCCGCGCGTGCGAAGCGGTCCAGCGTTTCGTTGCGGTTCTTCTCGGCCGCCATGCCGGCCAGCATGCCAGCCTTGAGGCTCTTCAGTTTGGTAGCCATGCCTAGTGCTCAATCAAAGACAGTATTTCGTCGACCATCATGTCGACCTCCTGCACCGCCTCGCGCGCGCCGGCAACGCCGTGCACGGTGCAGCCGATCGCCTGGCATTCCCGGAATGCCGAGCGCGACCCGATCATCGAATTCAACAGCGGTACGTCGCCGTCGTCGCCAAGGATTTCAATGGCCTGGCGCGCGATCGAGACGCGGCGCTGGACCATATTGGCCATCACGCGGATCAGCAAGGACTCGTTCTGGACCTGGGCGTGTTGCGCCAATGTCTTGGCCGCTACCGCCGCCCACAAATCGGGAGGCGAAGGCACCACCGGAATAATGGCAAGGTCGGAAATCAGCAGCGCGCTCGAGGGCGCTGCCGAATGCACCGCCGGCGGGCAATCCACGACGATGTAGTCATAATCCTGGACGAATTTGCGGACCTCACGGTGCATGGCGCCGCCCGAGGGCGCCAGGCCGATCACCGAAGCCGGGAAAGGCCGCTCGTCGCTGGCCTGCGCCGCCCAGCGGGTAGCGGTGCCTTGCTCGTCCATATCGACCAGCATCGAGCGCGCGCCGCGCAGGCCGAGCGTGCCAGCAAGGTGCATGCTGACCGTGGTCTTGCCGCAACCGCCTTTCTGGTTAAAGACTGTGATGATTTTGGCTGGCACTGCGACCTCTCTTTCAGCGCTGAAAGCGCGGTTGATTCTTAAGGCGCAACTGTAGCCAAAACCAGGTGATGCTTCAACCGTTTTTCAAATTTACAAAAAATATGTCAT
>NZ_JFJW01000061.1:21191-46353 GCF_000611125.1 Cupriavidus sp. SK-4 | reverse complement strand
GGGGGGGGGGGAAACGAGCGGGACCGTAAAATTGCTTGAAAAGCAGGCCGGAATGTGCCTAAAGTATCTGTAGTGCGCATTACGCCGCACATGACACCGCAATCCAAAGTGGTTATGATGCGCGCTACAGTCGAGTCAAGTCGTGTCAACCTCGTCGGCTTCCGTTCGGTATCTACGAGAACTCAACGTGCTTGAACGGTTGTTTGCGTTGTGTACAAGAACTTGCTTCGAAAAGGAAATTCCTATGGCAACCGGTACGGTCAAGTGGTTCAACGAGACCAAGGGCTTTGGCTTCATTACCCCGGACGACGGTGGTGCAGACCTGTTCGCGCACTTCTCGGAAATCCAGGGCTCGGGCTTCAAGACCCTGAAGGATGGGCAGCGCGTGACGTTTGAAGTCAAGCAAGGCCCGAAGGGCCTGCAGGCTTCGGCAATCAAGCCGGCCTGACCAGCCTCGGCTGACCCCGCCCGTTGCGGATCCGTCCGCGGCGGGCAATCAAAAAAGGCAAGCGTTCAACGCTTGCCTTTTTTGCATTCAGGGGCCGGACATGATATCCGTCTCCTGCTGCTGCGCGCCTGGCCTGCTGCT
Source organism: Cupriavidus sp. SK-4 (assembly GCF_000611125.1). Taxonomy (NCBI): domain Bacteria; kingdom Pseudomonadati; phylum Pseudomonadota; class Betaproteobacteria; order Burkholderiales; family Burkholderiaceae; genus Cupriavidus; species Cupriavidus sp. SK-4. Next base: position 45,764 of record NZ_JFJW01000061.1, on the reverse strand, counting down.
GTCCCGAAAGCGCATGCAACGGCGTGCGCGGGTTTCCCGGGCCGGAAGCCAGTAGATCAGCCCAGCTTGCGCACGCTGGTCCGTGAGGGCTGCAGGATCAACGCCTTGGACGAATCCGCATCGACCTTGGCACCGGGGTACACCACCAGCACATCCTTCAGGGCCTTGCGGAACAGCGCGCGGAACTTGCGCTCGCTTTCAGTCTCGGTGCCGAACTGCATCTGAAGCGCTTCCCACGGGATTTCCGTGCGGCGCTGGATCGTAAAGAAGCGATAGGTCAGCCACGAATACACGTCCAGCGCGAACGGCGACTGCTTGAGCGCCTTCAGCGCGCGCATGTCGACCGGTACGGGGCGGTTGACCAGCTCGTTGAAGAACGGTTCGGACAGCACCACGAAGCTTTCGAACATGGACCCCTGGCCAGGCTGCATCGGGTCCCACCAGGTCGACAGCTGGTCTGCCAGCAGGTAGCCCACCCGGTCGATCGACAGCGGCTCGTGGTTGGGGTTCTGGTTCTGGCTCGGCGTCGACTTGTTCTGCACGATGGCGATGGTCGCCGAGAACAGGCGGATCATCTGCTGGCGTACCAGGGTCATAGTGCCGCGCTTGCCGCCGGTGGCCATCGGAATGCCGAGGTTGTACATGAACTCGGACAACGAATTGCCCAGCGAAATGCGCCGGTCCTCTACCGTGCCGGTGAATTCGCCGCGCTTTTTCTTCGCCATGATCTCCTTGCCGATCCAGGCCAGCATCAGCCGCGGATAGGAGCCATAGGGGTAGCCGAGCGAGACAGTCTCTGACACCAGCTTCTGGCGGCCGTTGGCGGCACGCTCGGAGCGCTGCTGCGTGAAGTAGCCAGGCTGGATCATCAGCGAGATATTGCCGCTGGTGCGGGTCCATACCGGCGGCGCGCCCTTGGGCGCGCGGTAGGGCAGCGTCACCTGGACGCTGGCGCGGCTCAGGAAGCCGACTTCCCCGCTTTGCCAGGCGTCTTCACGCTCCATGGCCTGCGCTTCGTCGAACAGACGCTGGAATTTCTCGGACGGAACCAGGTTGTTCTCGTTGCCGGGAACAATGATGCGGGAGGGTTCGGCGTCCAGGTCGAGGACGTTTCGATCCCCCGTGGTGGCCGGGGAGCGTTTGATGGGCATATTTGCGTGCTTCGGATTACCCGCCTTTGTACTCGAAGCCGCAAAGGTTGTCACGCAGAAACAGGTACGCAGAGCCTATGCCTTGCTCGCCCTGTTTTTTGCCAGCCGGGGATCTCACGACTGGTCGCATGGTGGCGGACGGTGGGCAATCCGCCAGGGTTGTCCACGGTTCGCCAGCCATCCACTACCAGTAAACGATACCGATACGGGTTAACTACTTGTAAACCGTATACGTGAAGTTCAGCGCCTTGATTCGTAAGGGAAAAACCAACCCCGCCGAACCCGATTCTGCGGGCAAGCGTACCCGATTCTGCGAAGGGCCGAACCCGTATCTGCGGCAAGCCGAACCTGTATCTGCGGGTGGGGCGAACTGGTTTCTGCGGGGATAACTTGTGGGTTCCACAGCCTTTTCCACAGCGGCCACCCCGCAAACCGTACCCGTTTCTGCGAGCGAGCGCCGCGTATACACGGTTTACGAGCGTTCCAGCGCCTCATTAGCGCAGAAAGCACCACCAGGCCCGGTTATCCCCGCAGAAACTGGTTCACTTGCCGGACCGCTGGCAGGCGCTTTGCACGCCAGGCGTACCCGTTTCTGCGCTCCGAAGCCTGAAACCGTACCCGTTTCTGCGCCGGCCTGAAAAGCCGCTGTCATGCTGCCGCAGCGTACCCATTTCTGCGGCGTACCCATTTCTGCGGGCCAACCCGGGAGCCTGGTGGAACTCGAAGCGTACCCGTTTCTGCGCTCCTGCTGCCGGGCTCTTCCGGGTCACGCGTACCCGTTTCTGCGCAGATTTATGGGGCTGTTCTGATGGAACTTTCACCAAGTTTCTATTGTACATGAGCCTTACATAAAAAGCTAGCGCTTACACTCAACGTATACGTGACAAACTCGCCGCGCTACACGCCGTACCTGTTTCTGCGAGGACACACCATGGATGCCGCGGCTCGGTCGGGTGGCCACCCGCCTCGCATGTCGTCGGCGTACCCGTTTCTGCGTGGTGTTGGGTTGTACGCCTGTGCCCGTCGGCGTACCTATTTCTGCGTGAGGTGCCGGCAGCCCCAGGGCTTCAGATGGCTATTGCGTTGCAACATCCGCCGTACCCGTTTCTGCGCCGTCGGCCCGGCCCGGTTTTGTGGATATGTAGGAGGAACGCGGGCCGGAGAACCGCTGCCATCGGCCGGATCGAATTCGAAAAAAAATCTGGTGCGTACCCGTTTCTGCGTGCCAGAAGGCGCCTGGAAAGACCACAGCGGTCGCAGGGCGTACCTGTTTCTGCATGCGCGCTGCGCAGCGCGAGCTGGCCCGAGAGGCAGACCGTACCCATTTCTGCGCCGCCCACGGGCTGCGCCGGACCTCGTGCGGTGCAGCAGGGCGTACCCGATTCTGCGTGGAGCGAAAGGCAGGGTGGTGAGCAGGATGGCGTGCCGCGCAAGGCCAGGCGTGCTGGCTGTCGGCGCTAGGGCCAGGCGGAGGCTAGAGCGGAGTGCCTGGCCGTTTGCATGACCGGGCAGGCGGGGAGCAGGGCGGGGGCCGGGCTGTGATGAAGGTGGCGCAGCTAGCACCGCCAGTCGCGCTCTCCGCGCCCGAAAACAAAAAACCCCGCCATCGGGCGGGGTTCTACGCTGTTCGGCGCGCACGGGGCGCGCCGGCAGTCAACGCTTACAGCGGGGTGATGTTCGCGGCCTGCAGGCCCTTCGGGCCATTCTTGACTTCGAACTGCACGCGCTGGTTTTCCTGCAGCGACTTGAAGCCGTCGGCGCGGATTTCCGAGAAATGGGCGAAGAGGTCGTCACCACCCGCGTCCGGCTTGATGAAGCCGAAGCCCTTGGCGTCGTTGAACCACTTGACGATACCGGTTTGCATGATTTGCTTTCCAGAAAAAGGACAAAAAACATCGCATGACGAAAACGTCATCCGACACGGGGAACTCAAGGAAAGGACACCATGGACAACCGAAGTACCAGACGGTGGCTAACGAATGAACTGTTGCCTCGTCGCTTGAATCTAGGCGGCTTTATACGGGGGATTGCCGCAAGCGTCAAGCCGGGGGCGCCCCGGAGTACCCCGTGGCGGCGCTGGCTTCAGCGGTTCGCGCTGTGGGATCATCACGCCTTTTGCATATCGCTTATTCGCCTGTGCGTGGCGAAGCGGGGCCGACCTGCACCAGAGTACGCCTGCCGCCCAGCGGGGCGTTGCAGGATGCTTCGGGCCGAAGCCAGCCACCTGCGGCCGCGCCGTTGTTGTCGCCGCGCACACGAAAACGATATCAGGAGACCAGTCATGTCGATGCCGGAACCCGCTTCCAAGCCGGGCACGTCAACCGCCAACCCGCCGCACGGCCAGCCTCAGGCCGCGCCTTCGCTGATCGAGCGCCTGTTCAGGCTGCGCGAACACCAGACCGATTTGCGCACCGAGATCCTCGCCGGCGTCACCACCTTCCTGACGATGGCGTACATCATCTTCGTCAACCCGTCGATCCTGGGCGATGCGGGCATGCCGAAAGACGCGGTGTTCGTCGCCACCTGCCTGGCCGCGGCGATCGGCACGCTGATCATGGGCTTCTACGCGAACTACCCGATTGCGATGGCGCCGGGCATGGGCCTGAACGCGTACTTTGCCTATACGGTGGTGAAGGGCATGGGCTTTGCGTGGGAGGCGGCACTCGGCGCGGTCTTTATTTCCGGCTGCCTGTTCTTGCTGGTGACGCTGTTCCGCGTGCGCGAGATGATCGTCAATGGCATTCCGCATTCGATCCGGGTGGCGATCACCGCGGGCATCGGCCTGTTCCTGGCGATTGTCGCGCTGAAGAACGCCGGCATCGTCACCGCCAGCCCGGCCACGCTGGTGACCATCGGCGACCTGCACCAGGCTTCGGCGGTGCTGGCGATCATCGGCTTCTTCGTGATCGTGGCACTGGACCACCTGCGGGTGAAGGGCGCGATCCTGATCGGCATCCTGCTCACCACGCTGCTGAGCTTTGCGTTTGCCGGCAATACCTTCCACGGCGTGTTCTCCGCGCCGCCGTCGCTCAGCCCGACGCTGTTCAAGCTCGATATCTCCGCCGCGCTGTCGATCGGCATCATCAACGTGGTGCTGGTGTTCTTCCTGGTGGAACTGTTCGACGCCACCGGCACGCTGATGGGCGTGGCCAACCGCGCGGGCCTGCTCAAGGCCGGGAAAATGGACCGGCTGAACAAGGCGCTGATGTCCGACAGCACCGCGATCATGGCGGGCTCGTTCCTCGGTACGTCTTCCACCACGGCGTATATCGAAAGCGCATCCGGCGTGCAGGCGGGCGGGCGCACCGGACTGACGGCGGTGACGGTGGCCGTGCTGTTCCTTGCAGCGTTGTTCATCGCGCCGCTGGCCGGCACGGTGCCGGCCTATGCCACCGCGCCGGCGTTGCTGTATGTGTCCTGCCTGATGTTGCGCGAGCTGCTGGAGATCGACTGGAATGACGTCACCGAAGTCGTGCCCGCGGTGATGACCGCGCTTGGCATGCCGTTCACGTACTCGGTCGCCAACGGCGTTGCGTTCGGCTTTATCAGCTACGCGGCGCTCAAGCTGCTGACCGGCCGCGCACGCAGCGTGCCCGTGATGGTGTGGATCATCGCGGCGGTGTTCATCTTCAAGTTCTACTACCTGCCAGGGCATTGAGCGCGCCAGCCGGCATGGGATGGAAAAAGGGCGGCCAGGGCCGCCCTTTTTCCATGGTGCGCTGCTGTCATGATATTGACATCGTGATGCCGGGCGGGTGCCGTAGCGCCGTCCGACACCCGCCAGCCGTACCCGTTTCTGCGTGCCGCGCGAGCGGGTCCACCGGCCGGGCGTACCTGTTTCTGCGTGACAGTCCGCCACGCCCTCGCGGCATGCGGCACGGCTTGCCATTCCCGCGCAACGGTGCTGCCATCACCCGTTCGGGGGTGTCAAAGCGTACCCGTTTCTGCGTAGCATGCATGCAGACATCGGCCGCTGGGAATGTGCCGGTCGCGGGCCGGCGGCCAGTGTGCGCGCGGCCTCATACCAAAGTATGAGATTGGCTGTAAGTCACCCACTCGGGGCTGGACAAAGTGCCCCAAATGCACTGAACTATAGACGTGGCAAAGAGGGGCGCGGCAAGGCGCCCCTTCTTGACTCCGGTGCATGCGGCAGGATGCCGGAGCCAACCGAGAGCGCTTGAGCGCCGTTCGCCAGTCGGGGGACATTTCGGTCCAGACCGTCAACAAGGCGGCATAGCCACCATCCGGGAGCGTGCGGGAAACACGCGCGCCACGCAGACAAAAAACTAGTTCAAAGACTGACAAGTGGTAACCGCAGACGTGTAGTGCCGGGGGATGTTGTTCAACGGGGATTATCATGACCGCAGGAGAGATCCGGCGACCCGCTATCGGGCCTGTCAGGGAGGCTAATAACCGCTCCATCCGAGCCATCCATCATGCCTGGGCTGCCGTGGGGGAAGCCGCAGGCGAAGCACCCAGCAAGCGGACCGTCCATGAGGGCGCGACGGCCGACGTGGCCGCCCTGCTTGCCGACGACAGCGAACTCAGCGACAGCGCACGCGCGGCCGTGGCCAACCTGCTGCGCCGCCATCGCCTGCTCGAGGGCGAGCTGACACGCCAGCGCACGCTGCTGCAGGAATGGATCCTGAGCCAGCTGACCTACAAGACGCTCTACTACCAATACTCCGGCCAGTCGCCGCAGGCGCCGCGCCTGGAGTTGATGCGTGAAAAGGAGACTGTGCGGCGGCGTATCCGCGCCCAGCTCCAGGCAGGTGCGGACGATCTTGCCGTGCCCGATGAGCAACTCCGCAGTCTGTCCAGCTCGTGATACCGACGTCGCGCGCGGGTGCGTGCCCGCAGCCAGTTCAGCCCCACCGTTCGCCGCGGCCGCAGGCCGCGACGGCGGACACGGGTGCCCGAACCAAGAACAAGCCTAACGTCCGGGAGATCGTGATGGACCGACTGTGCAAGGCGTCACGCACTGCACAGATCGTGGTCGTGTCGCGTCATGAAGATTTTGGTTTTGACCCGTCCGGCACAGCCACGGGATGGGAAATCCGCCGGGTCCAGCAGATTCGCGACCTTGAACGCGTGGTGCGGGCCTGCCCGCCCATGGCAGGCGTGATCGACCTGCAGTCCGACTACAGCGATGCCGAGTTCGCGCAACTCGAACAGGCACTGCAGTACCTGCACATTACATGGGTGGCCATCACCTCCGATGAAATGCTGGCGCAGGAGCGCGTGCGCCGGCTGATCCGCGACTACTGCGTCGACTACGTGCGCATGCCGTTCTCGATGCCGGAGCTGCTCTACACGCTCAAGCATGCGCAGGGCATGGCGTCGCTGCACGGCGCGCGCCCGCAGGAGACCGCCTCGCGCGGCACCATGATCGGCGAGTGCGCGGCCATGCGGGCGATGTTCCGCTCGCTGGCCAAGGTGGCGCACAACGAGGCACCGGTGTTCATTTCCGGCGAGTCCGGCACCGGCAAGGAACTTGCCGCGCAGGCGATCCACGACGCCTCGAGCCGGCGCAAGGGACCGTTCATCGCCATCAACTGCGGTGCGATTCCCTCGCACCTGGTGCAGTCCGAGCTGTTCGGGTATGAGAAGGGCGCGTTCACCGGCGCCAACCAGCGCAAGATCGGCTGGATCGAGCAGGCGCAGGGCGGCACGCTGTTCCTGGACGAGATCGGCGACCTGCCGCTGGAAAGCCAGGTGGCGCTGCTGCGTTTCCTGCAGCAGGGCATGATCACCCGCCTGGGCGGGCACCAGTCGATCCCGCTGAACCTGCGCATCATCTCGGCCACGCACGTGGATCTGGTGGCGGCACAGGCAGACGGGCGCTTCCGCTCCGACCTGTTCCACCGGCTGTGCGTGCTGACGCTGACCATACCGGCGCTGCGCGAGCGCGGCGAGGACATCCTGCAGCTGGCCAACGCGGTGCTGACCGAGCACGGGCACGAGGCGCACCGGCGCATTCGTGGGTTCTCGGCCTGCGCAACGCAGGCAATGATGCAGTACGCGTGGCCGGGCAACGTGCGCGAACTGATCAACCGCGTGCGCCGCGCCATCGTGATGACCGACAACCGCAAGATCACCGCCGAAGACCTGCAGCTGCATGGCGGGGCGGAGCTGCCGCGCAAGACCCTCGATGCGATCCGCGAAGAGGCCGAGCGCGAGGCCATCCGCACCGTGATGGCCAGCCACGGCTTTCACGTGGTGCCGGCCGCGCGCGAACTCAATGTGTCGCGCGTGACGCTGTACCGGCTCATGCACAAGCACAACATCCGCGTGGAGAGCCAGGCGACGGCGGGCGAGTAAGCGGTAAGCCGGCGCAGGTTGCCGGAGGCCGGGCGCAATCCCAGGCGCCGCAGGAAAGGGGAACAGGCGACGTCCGCTCGCCGGTTCCGCCTTTCCTCGTGCCCGTCGGCACGTCAGCGCACCACCGCAAGGGGCTGCCTGGCCCCGGACCCGCCGCTGGCCGCCGCATCCATCGGCTCGACGGCAAGGTTCATGCTGAGCTTGCCGCGCGGATGGCGCGGCGGCCCGTTCTCGTCATGCTGGCGCCACGGCACGATCGCGCCGCGCTCCGGCTTGTCGCGCGCTTGCCGCCCTGGCGTTGGCGTGGCGGCACCGGACGGCGTGTCCGGGGATAGCTGCAGTTCCCCCCAGGCCCAGCCAAAACCGCGCACGTATACATCATTGCTGACTGCAGCGTGGCTGTTGGCGCTGGCCGTTTCGGGGCGGTCGAACCAGGCGTAGCTTGCCGCCGTGGCGCTGGTTGTGAACACCGCCAGCACCGTGGCGGCAAGCATTCCGGCTGTCATGGTGGGTGCCTCCCTGTGGAAAAAACGGTGCCCGCCGGGGGACGGAGCACCAAATCCGCGCGGGCACGCTGGCTCGCGTACCCGCCATCATTCTGTTTGCGGCGCCTGCCTGCCGCGAATTCCTGCGTTGCCGATGCTGCCTGCGGTCACGCGCGCCGCTTGCCCGCGTGGCGCCGGAAGGCAGCCCTTGCAACTCCCTGCCTTGCCGTCGCTGCGCAGCCAGCGCCTTGTGCGGCTGGCGTGGCGGGCGGCGTGCGCTCACGCGGATGGGGCAGCAGTGGCGACGACAGCAGGTCCACCACCGACGGCGGCGGACCCGCGAGCCGGTAGGAGCGCCGGCGCGCCGTCATGCGTGATGGCGGATGACGCATGTCTGGGTTTTCTCCTGCATGCAATGGCTGGTTCCGTGGGCACGGACGCATGTGCCCCTGTCCAGGCTGAGCGACAAGTGTGCCAAGGGCCGCAAAGGCTTATGCCACGCGGGTTTGCGGCGGGCGGTGCGAGCGCGGGCAGGCCCCGGGGCGCAGTCGCAGACCAATCGGTTTCGCCGCTGCAACGCGCCATGCGCGCGGCGGCGCGCGTGATGGCCGCGCTGGTGCGGCGCAGGGAGCCCATGGCGTACGCGGGGTGCGGGATAACGCGCTGCGCCACGCCCGCAGGCGCGCTCTTGCAACGCGTTGCACGCCTGAAACCGGCGTTGCAGCAGACGCGGCCCGGCAACACCTGCGCCGGCAGCCGATCGGTCACGCAGAAACGGGTACGCCCCGGTCAGTGCCTGCAGTGCCGTCAGCGTGGTTGCCCCGATGCCGGCGCGCCTGGTGTGTCGGCGGGATTGAGCGTGGCGGGCGCGCCCGGGGTGGCGCTGGCCGCCGTGCCGGAAATGGGCTTGGGGCCCGGCTGGCTGCGTTCGCAGCCGGCGCAGCCCAGCATCCCGATGATCAGTAGCACGGCCGCTGGGCGCGTGCGGAGGTTGCAGGTCACGGTGCCTCCTTGCGCCGGCGCGCGGGCACGGGTTGCGCCGGCAGGTGTGCCTGGTCCTACTGTAGCAGGTTGCCTCCCTGCGCCGGCTTGGGGCAGCGCGCAATGCGCAGTATGATGAACGCACGGGCCTTCGCCGCGCAGACCGCGCCGCGAAGGCATGCGCAACGCACACGCGATCCGCCTGGCGCATCGCGCCAGCACCAGGCCGTGACCGACAACACCGAACACCCGTCCAATTCCGCCGGCAGCGCGGCGCCACAGCCCCGCCGGCATCGCCCGCACTGGCTGCCGGACCGCCATACCGGCGCACGCACCCTGCGCGTGGTCGCCGCCGCCATCAACTCCTGGTTCGCGCATCGGGCGGCCAGCAAAGGGGCGGCGCTCTCCTTCTACATGCTGTTCTCGCTGGCGCCCATCCTGGTGCTGGTGATCTCGATTGCCGGCCTGTTTTTCGGCGCCGAGGCGGCGCGAGGCGAGATTTTCTCGCAGCTTGAAGGCCTGGTGGGCGAGCAGGGCGCCACGGCCATCCAGGAAATCCTGGCGGCCACGCACCGCGCTGGCGGCAGCGGCATGGCGGCACTGGTGGCGATGGGCATCCTGTTCGTGGGCGCCACCAGCGCCTTTGCCGAGCTCAAGAGCAGCCTGGACGACATCTGGCATGTGCCGGTGCCCGCGACCGCGGGCTGGCAGCAACTGCTGCGCACGCGCCTGCTGTCGTTCAGCCTGGTGCTGGTGCTGGCCTTCATGCTGCTGGTGTCGCTGATCGTCAATGCGGCGCTGGCCGTGGTGGAGCGCCTCTGGGGCCAGTTGTGGACGCAGTCGTGGTTCGCGCCGGTGGCCGATGTGATTTCCACCGTCTTTTCCTTTGCCGTGGTGACGGCGCTGTTCGCGGTGATCTTCAAGATGCTGCCCAACGCGCGCATTGCCTGGCGCGACGTCACCATGGGCGCGGTCATCACCGCCTTGCTGTTCTCGATCGGCAAGCGGCTGATCGGCCTGTACCTGGGCAACAGCGCCGTGGCCTCGTCGTACGGGGCCGCGGGCTCGGTGGTGGCGCTGATGCTATGGGTGTATTACTCGGCACAGATCTTCTTTTTCGGCGCGGAGCTGACGCGCCAGTACGCGCTGCAGTTCGGCAGCCTGCGCGGCAAGCCGGCGGAGAAGCTGGCTGAATAACTTGCCGAACCAGGGCGCCACAAACCCGGAGCGGTGCCCAAAACCGGTAAAATAGCGCCCCACTCCCTTCGCGTGCCCGCAGAGCCCGGCCCCGCCATCGCCTGCGGGCGCTGCCGGCCCTGGCCCGGCCGCCCGCCGGGCCATCCAATATTTCCCAGTCAAACTCCGCTGCCGTGAGCTCGCTCGTTTCTGAAATTGCGCGTCGACGCACCTTTGCCATCATCTCCCACCCCGATGCGGGCAAGACCACCCTGACCGAAAAGCTGCTGTGGTTCGGCGGCGCCATCCAGGTCGCGGGCGAAGTGCGCGCGCGCAAGGCCGACCGCCACGCCACCTCGGACTGGATGGAGCTGGAAAAGCAGCGCGGCATCTCGGTGACGTCGTCGGTCATGCAGTTCCCCTACCGCCGGGAGACCGCCGATGGCAAGGCGCAGGAGAACATCGTCAACCTGCTCGACACCCCGGGCCACGAGGACTTCTCTGAAGACACCTACCGCACGCTGACCGCGGTGGACTCCGCCGTGATGGTGATCGACTCGGTCAACGGCGTGGAAGCGCAGACCATCAAGCTGCTCAACGTCTGCCGCCTGCGCGACACGCCCATCCTCACCTTCATCAACAAGCTCGACCGCGAAGGCCGTTCGCCGATCGAGCTGCTCGACGAGATCGAGGAGGTGCTGCAGATCCAGTGCGCGCCGATGACCTGGCCGATCGGCATGGGCAAGGCCTTCCGCGGCGTGTACCACCTGATCGACGACAAGGTGCAGCTGTTCGATCCGCACGGCGAGAAGGGCACGGCCGCGATCCTGGACGGGCTGGACAACCCGGAGCTGGACCGCATCCTGGGCAGCCAGGCCGAAGAGCTGCGCATCGAGATCGAGCTGGTGCGCGGTGCCTCGCACACCTTCGACAAGGACGCGTTCCTCAACGGCAAGCAGACCCCGGTCTACTTTGGTTCGGCCATCAACAACTTCGGCGTGCAGTCGCTGCTGGATGCGCTGTGCGAGCTGTCGCCGCCGCCGCTGGCGCGCAATACGGATTCGCGCGTGGTCGAGCCGCAGGAGCCCAAGTTCACCGGCTTCGTCTTCAAGATCCAGGCCAATATGGACCCGCGCCACCGCGACCGCATCGCCTTCGTGCGCGTGTGCTCGGGCCGCTTCGAGCGCGGCATGAAGCTACTGCACGTGTCCGCCGGCAAGACCGTGGCGATCAACAACGCCATCACCTTCATGGCGCAGGACCGCAACACCACCGAAGAGGCTTATGCCGGCGACATCATCGGCGTGCCCAACCACGGAACCATCCGCCTGGGCGATGTCTTCACCGAGGGCGAGCCGCTCAAGTTCACCGGCATCCCGTCGTTCGCGCCGGAGTTCTTCCGCCGCGCGCGCCTGAACAACCCGCTCAAGGTCAAGCAGCTGCAGAAGGGTTTGCAGCAGTTGGCGGAGGAGGGCGCCACGCAGATGTTCCGCCCGCTCGCCTCTAACGACCTGGTGCTGGGCGCGGTCGGTATCCTGCAGTTCGATGTGGTCGCGCACCGGCTCGAGCATGAGTACGGCGTCGATGCCATTTTCGAATCGCATGAATGCGCGACCGCGCGCTGGCTCAAGGGCGCGCCCGCGGAGATCGAGAAGCTGATCGCCAAGGCAGGGCATAACGTGGCGCTGGATGGCGCGGGCGACCATGTCTATCTGGCGCCGAGCATGGTGAACCTGCGGCTGACGCAGGAGCGGTTCCCGGAGCTGCAGTTCATGGAGACGCGCGAGATCGTTTAACGATCCCATCGCTGAAAATGCAAAACGGCTCGCCATGGCGAGCCGTTTTGCATTTCTGAGGGGCGGTGGCGCCAAATAGCGCCTCAATACGCCAGCGACGCCTGGATATAGACCGTCCGCGGCATCCCCACATACTTGCCCGCATTGTTGTCCGTCGAGCGCGTGAAATAGCGCTTGTCGAACACGTTCTTCACCCCAACCGCCACCTTCAGATTCTGCGCCGACTTGCCGAAGTCATAGCCCAGCCGCATGTTCAGCAGCGCATAACCCGGGATATCGCCCAGCGCACCGTTTGCGCTTTCCGCCGTCTGGTAGTTGGTCGACGTGCTCGGATCGCCCGGCGAATGCTGCTTCGACTGCGCAAAGCCATCGACATTGAGCGCCCAGCGGTTGCGCGCATAGCGCATGCCCACGGTGGCGACGTGGCGCGAATAGAACGGCAGGTCGCGCCCGGCGAAGTTGCCCTGGTTGTAGGTGGCTTCGGTGAAGGTGTAGGTCGCGTACGCCGACAAGCCGGCCAGCGACTTGTCGAGCGCGCCGAAGTCATAGCGCAGCGACGATTCCACGCCGCGGTGGGTGGTGGCGCCGAGGTTGGTCCACGCATCCGGCGCGCCGCCGGTGCCGCCGCGCAGCTGCAGCTCGTCGTCGAAGTCGATATTGAACAGCGTCAGCTCGCCGCCCCAGCCGTTGGCGTTGAAGTGCGTGCCGACCTCATACGTCTTGGCCTTCTCGGGCGTCAGGCCGTTGGTGGTCTGCGCGATCTGGAAGTACTGCAGCGGGCCGAACGAGACGCCGGCGTTGGCGAACAACTTCCACTGGTCGCTGACGTGATACATCACCGCCAGCGACGGCAGCGGCTCGTTGGACGAGACGTCGTTACGCGCGCCGGTGAAGTTGTCGGTCACGTACGACCGGATGAACTCGTAGCGCAGGCCCGGCGTGATGGTCCAGCTGCCGACGTTGATGGTGTCGTCGATATAGACCGCATTGGCGGTGGTGCCACCCGTGCGCGACTGGTACACCGGCGACCGCAGCGTGGTCGGATCGATGGTGCCCGGGGTGTAGAACACCGTGCGCGATGCCTTTTCGTCGCTGGCTTCGCGCAGGAAGCGGTAGCCGACGCTGACCTCGTGGCTCATGCTCTCGCCGCGGAACAGCTGCGAGTAGCGCGGCTCGATCGCGAACGTGTGGTAGTTGCGCGGGGCCGCGGTCAGGCGGCGCAGGTTGGCCTGCGCGCCGGTGCCTTGCTGCTCGATATTGCTGCCGCGGAAGCTGTCGGTGTAGTACGTCAGCACCTCGAACTTGCGGTTGTTGTCGTTGTGGCTGTACTTCAGGCTGAAGTCGCTGCGGCGGCCGTCGAAATTGTCGTAGGGCCGCACCGACTGGAACGGGTCGGCCGCATACTGGGCCGAAGTCAGGCCGCCGGGCATGCCGGCCCTGCCCTCGTAGTAGTGGAAGGCCGCGCTCAGTTCATCGGTCTTCGAGATCCGGTACGCGCCCTTGAGCATCAAGTCGTCAATGTTGACGTGGTCGTTGCTCTCGCGATAGCCGTTGCCATGGATGCCCGAGTACAGCAGCGCGCCGCCCAGGCCGTTGTCGTTGGTGCCGCCGATGAATGCGGTCGGGTTGGTCTTGGCGCTGCCGCCATGGCTGTAGATGTCGGTCGATACCGATGCATCGGCCGCAAACAGCTTCGGGATCGGGCGCGTCACGAAGTTGATGATGCCGCCAACATTCTGCGGGCCGTAGCGCACCGAGCCGGCGCCGCGCACCACGTCGATGGTTTCCAGGTTGCCCAGCGACAGCGGCGCCATCGACAGCTGCGGCTGGCCGTAGGGCGCCACTGCCAGCGGCACGCCGTCCATCAGGATGGTCGAGCGCGGCGACAGGCGCGAGGTCAGCCCGCGCACGCCCACGTTGAGCGAGACATCGCTGCCGCCTGTGCCGTTGTTCTCCTGCACCTGCACGCCGGGGATGCGGCGCAGCACCTCGCGCACATTGTTGGCGCCGGCTTCCTGGAAGGTCTCGCGGTCGACGATGGTACGCGCGCCGGGGTGCTCCAGCACCTTGGCCTCGTTGGCGTTCTCCAGCCAGTTGCCGACCACGGTGACGGTGTTCAGCGTGGCTTCGGGGTTGGCGGCAGGCGCGGAGGCAGGTGTTGCAGCAGGTGCGGGATCAGCGGCGTGGGCCGGCAGGGCGGCAAGCTGGGCGAACAGCAGGGCGGCGCCGATGGCACACCCGGAAAGGCGGAAAGCGGGCTGCAAGATGAAATTCCTGAAAAGCAGCGCGTTCCGCAAGCCAAGGGGAGGGACGTCGTGGGCGGCCGCGCCAATGGGCCGCGATTATAAATGCGAGTGATTCTCAGAAGCGAAACGGCGAGCACCCGACGCCCGGGATTGTGGTTTCTGTGCATCAATGTGCAGACATTAGGACACCAAAAAGAGGTGAATTGCCGACATTATTCTCGGCGAGTGTGCGCGTGTGGGCATCTGTATGCAGGTATTCAGCAGGCGCTTTAGAATCTTGCCTTTGTGCACTGCAAAGGGCTGTCGTGGCGTCTTCAACGGCACGGCGGCGCTGTGCGGTGCGCAGCCATCTCCGCCTCCCCTCCCGAATCCATGTCTTCCCCTGCCACCATCCGGGCCGCCGCGCCGGACAGCGTCTTCGGCGACGCCGTTTTCCGCCGTTACTGGTTCGCACGCCTGTGCACCACGATTGGCTACCAGATCTTTACGGTGGCGGTCGGCTGGCAGATGTATGACCTGACGCGCGACCCGCTGATGCTCGGCATGGTCGGGCTGGTGCAGTTCCTGCCGTCGGTGGTGCTGATCCTGATGTCGGGGCACGTGGCCGACCGCTTCGACCGGCGCCGCATCGTGCGCACCTGCCAGGCGATCGAGGCGCTGCTGGCTGCCGGCATGGCCGTGGCCAGCCTGAGCGGCTGGATCGGCAGCCATCACATCTTTGTCTTCGTCGCGCTGATCGGCGCCACGCGCGCGTTTGAGACCCCCACGCTGCAGGCGCTGCTGCCCAGCGTGGTGACGCCGCGCCAGCTGCCGCGCGCGGTGGCGCTGGCCAGCTCCGCCGGGCAGGCCGCCATCATCATCGGCCCGGCCATAGGCGGCTTTGCCTACGTGGCCGGGCCGGGCGTGGTCTACGGGCTGAGTGCCACGCTCTTTGCCATAGCCGCCGTGCTGGTCAGCGGCATCACGCTGCGCCAGGCCGCGCAGCGCCTGACCGCGCCGGTCAGTGTGCGCACGGTGTTTGCCGGGTTTGCCTATATCCGCAGCCGCCCGGTGCTGCTGGGCGCGATTTCGCTGGACCTGTTCGCGGTGCTGCTGGGCGGCGCCGTGGCGCTGCTGCCGATCTACGCGCGCGACATCCTGCACACCGGGCCGTGGGGCCTGGGGCTGTTGCGTTCGTCGCCGGCAGTCGGCGCGCTGGTGATGGCGCTGTGGCTGGCGCGCCATCCGCTGAACCGGCGCGCCGGGCGCATCATGTTCGGCGCGGTGGCGCTGTTCGGGGTGGCTACCGTGGTGTTCGGCGTATCGACCTGGCTGCCGTTGTCGATGGTGGCGCTGGTGGTGCTGGGGGCCTCGGACATGATCAGCGTGGTGGTGCGCTCCACGCTGGTCCAGCTCGACACCCCGGACGATATGCGCGGGCGCGTGGGCGCCGTCAATTCGGTGTTTATCGGCGCCTCGAACCAGCTGGGCGAGTTCGAGTCCGGCGTCACCGCGGCATTGCTGGGCCCGGTGGGCGCGGTGGTCCTGGGCGGCGTCGGCACGCTGCTGGCGGTGGCGCTGTGGATGCGGCTCTTTCCTGCGCTGGCCTCGCGCGACCGGCTGCACGATCATCCGGCTTGACCCATTGCCGGGGCAGGGCAGGGAGCGTACCCATTTCTGCGTCCCAGCCGATGCCCGGACGGCGGTATCGCCGACCCTCATTCGCCAACTTTCGTCGCTGAAAGTTGTGCCGCACAGCTGGCCCGCCGCACCAGGCTTGGCCTGGCTGCCCCTGGCTCCTCCCTCGCTCGGATTTTTCTGATCCGCCGCCAGCCTTGATTGCACAAGGGCTGGCGCGCCGGCACGCAACCGCATGCCGCAATCGCCGGAAACCAAATCCCGCCAGGCTTGTCACCTTCACAGTATTGTCATGCCGGCATTGTCGGTGATCGTCTGACATCACGCTTGCAACGTACGGCAATTTGTCAAGCGGTAAGTTTTCCGTCAGCCGCCTGGGTGCGGCCTGGCGCCCCGCTGCCGCACGCAGAAACGGGTACGCAGCACCGCCTGTCTCCTCCATAACAACCGCAAACGGAGCCGCTCCCATGGACCTGAACTTCATCGATGCCAACAAGCTGGAGGCGGGCTGGACCTACCTGGTCCAGTTCGCCATCAACCAGGGCATGAACTGCCTGGCAGCCATCCTGATCCTGATGGCCGGCTGGTGGTTGTCGGCCCGCGTGGGCCGCGCGGCCCGGCGCGCGCTCAGCGGCACGCACGTGGACGAGACCATGCGCCCGCTGCTGGCCAACGCGCTGCAATGGATGGTGCGCGTGCTGACCATCGTGCTGGTGCTGTCGCAGTTCGGGGTGCAGACCGCCAGCATCATCGCCATGCTGGGTGCGGCGGGCCTGGCCATCGGGCTGGCGCTGCAGGGCACGCTGCAGAATATTGCCGCCGGCATCATGCTGGTGCTGCTGCGGCCGTTCCGCGTCGGCCAGTACATCGATGCGCAGGGGGTGGCCGGCACCGTGCGCGAGACCGGCCTCTTCATGACCGAGCTGACCACCTTCGACGGGGTATGCCTGCGCGTGCCCAACGGCAAGCTGTGGGGCAGCGCCATCACCAACTACAGCGAGAACGCCACGCGGCGCGCGGACATCGAGGCCACGGTGACCTTCGACAGCGATGTGCAGCGCAGCCTGGAAGCGCTGCGCGCGATGCTCGCGCGCGAGCATCGCCTGCTGGCTGACCCCAAGCCCGAGACCATGGTGGTCAACTACACGCAGCAGGGCATCACGCTGAACGTGCGCTACTGGACCTCGAATGACGACTACTGGAACGTGCGTTTCGCGTTCTACGAGCGCATCAAGCACGCGCTGGAACAGGCCGGCAGCAAGCTGGCGGTGCCGATCCAGGAACTGCACGTGCCGGGCGCCGCTTCGGTGCCGGGTGCGGTGAAGGTGGCCGACAGCGCGCCAGCGGCGGGCGCGCCGCACCCGACCGGCGCGGCGCGGCGCCAGCCGGTGCAGCACCTGGGCTAGCGCTGCAGATTGCTTTCGTCGCCCTCGTCCGAAAACAGCGTGCAGGCACCGCTTTCCGCAGTGCTGACATGGCGGCGGAAGGTGGCGAACAGGTCGCGGCCCACGCCGTGGCGATTGGCGCTCAGGTCCGGGCGGGCAGGCGCGCGCGCCTGCCATTCGTCATCCGGCACCAGCACCTCGAGCACGCCCGCGGGTGCATCCACGCGCATCATGTCGCCGCTGCGCACGCGCCCGATCGCGCCTCCGTGCAGCGCCTCGGGGCAGACATGGATAGCTGCCGGCACCTTGCCCGATGCGCCCGACATGCGCCCGTCAGTCACCAGCGCCACATGGAAGCCGCGGTCCTGCAGCACCGTCAGCGTGGGCGTGAGCTTGTGCAGCTCGGGCATGCCGCACGAGGCCGGGCCCTGCCACGGCAGCACCGCGACAAAGTCGCGCTCCAGCTCGCCGCGCTTGAATGCGTGCAGCACATCGTCCTGACGCTCGAACACGATCGCCGGTGCCTCCACCACCTGGTGCTCGGCCTTGACCGCCGAGGTCTTGATCACCGCGCGGCCCAGCTTGCCGTCCAGCACCTTGATGCCGCCGTCCGGGGCAAAGGGCGCGTCGGCGCCACGCACGATGCTGTCATCGAGCGGCGCGGCCGGGCCGTCGATCCAGGTCAGCTTGCCGTCGCGCAGCACGGGTTCGCGCGTGTAATCCTGCAGCCCGCGGCCGACGATGGTGGTCACGTCGTCATGCACCAGGCCCAGCGACAGCAGCCCGCGGATCACCACGGGCAGTCCGCCGGCGGCCTGGAACTGGTTCACGTCGGCCTTGCCGTTCGGGTACACGCGCGCCAGCAGCGGCACCACGGCCGAGAGCTCGTCAAAGTCGTCCCAGCCCAGCACGATGCCGGCCACGCGCGCCATCGCGATCAGGTGCAGCGTGTGGTTGGTGGAGCCGCCGGTAGCCAGCAGCCCGACGATGCCGTTGACGAAGGCGCGCTCGTCCAGCACCTCGGCCACCGGCGTATAGCGCTCGCCGCCGTGCACCAGCTTCAGCGCCTGGCGCGCGGCCTCGCGCGTGAGCGCCTCGCGCAGCGGTGTGTTGGGGTTGACGAAGGCGGTGCCCGGCAGGTGCAGGCCCATCATTTCCATCAGCATCTGGTTGGAATTGGCGGTGCCGTAGAAGGTGCAGGTGCCGGGGCCGTGGTAGGAGCTGGTCTCGGCCTCCAGCAGTTCCTTGCGGCCGATCTTGCCTTCGGCGTAGAGCTGGCGCGTGTGCGCCTTCTCATCGTTGCTGATGCCGGTGGTCATCGGCCCGCCCGGCACGAACACGGCCGGCAGGTGGCCGAACGACAGCGCGCCCATCACCAGCCCGGGCACGATCTTGTCGCACACGCCCAGGTACAGCGCGGCATCGAACATCTGGTGCGACAGCGCCACCGCTGTAGCCAGCGCAATCACATCGCGCGAGAACAGCGACAGGTCCATGCCGTCCTGGCCCTGCGTGACGCCGTCGCACATCGCGGGCGTGCCGCCGGCAAACTGCGCGGTGCCGCCGGCCTCGAGCGCCGCTTCCTTGAGCCACTGGGGGAAAGCTGCCAGCGGCTGGTGCGCCGACAGCATGTCGTTGTAGGCCGAGACGATCGCCAGGTTGGGTCGCTCGTCGGCCTTCAGCCGGATCTTCGCGGCGTCAGGCATGGCGGCCACCGCATGGGCCAGGTTGGTACAGGAAAGCTGCGCGCGTTCGACCTTCTGCCCGGCCATGGCGCGGGTGCGGTCAAGGTACGCCTGGCGCGAGGCGGCGCTGCGGGAGACGATGCGGGCGGTGACCCGCTCGAGCACTGGATGACGTGGCATGGGGTTCTCCTGCGGGGGAGCTTTCAGCCTAGCGCACTTTGCCGCGTACCGCACGGTGCACTGACCGGTGCACGCAGAAACGGGTACGCTTTGGGCCCGGGCCATGCATTTGCCGCGGCATGTGCCGCGGCCTGCGCCTCGCCAAGCGGGGGCGAGTCACGTAAACTTGCCAGCATGCAAACCCGCCCATGGCGGGTCCTCAACCGCACAAGGAGTCCCTGGGTGAGCATGCCTGATTTCGACATGGTGCTGTTCGGCGGCACCGGCGACCTGGCGCGGCGCAAGCTGCTGCCTTCCCTGTTCGATGCGCACCACGCGGGCCTGCTGCATCCGGCCGCGCGCATCCTCGCCACCGGCAGCCAGCCGCTGTCGACCGCGGACTACCTCGCCTCGCTGGAGCAGACCGTGCGCCCCGGGCTGGCCCATGCGCCGCCTGAGTCATGGGACAAGTTCTGCGCGCGCATTGTCTACGTGCATGCCGACGCACGCGTGCCCGCGCATTTCGATGCGCTCGCGGAGCAGGTGCTGGCACGCAAGCCTGAAGTGGTGGTGTGCTATCTCGCCACCGCGCCGCACCTGTTCGTGTCGATCTGCGAGCAGCTGGCACGCACCGGCCTGAACACGCGCCAGGGGCCCAACGTGCGCATCGTGCTGGAAAAACCGCTGGGGCATGACCTCGAATCCAACGAGGCAATCAACTCGGCAGTGGCGAAGTTCTTCGCCGAAGAGCAGATCTACCGCATCGATCATTACCTCGGCAAGGAGTCGGTGCAGAACCTGATGGCGATCCGCTTCGGCAACGCGCTGTTCGAGCCGCTGTGGCGGCGCGAGTGGGTGCAGGACGTGCAGATCACCATCGCCGAAGAGCTGGGCGTGGAAACGCGCGGCGACTTCTACGACCGCACCGGCGCGCTGCGCGACATGGTGCAGAACCACTTGCTGCAGCTCTTGTGCATGGTGGCGATGGAGCCGCCGGCCAGCCTCAGCGAAGATGCCATCCGCGACGAGAAGATCAAGATCCTGAAGGCGCTCAAACCGATCACGCCGCAGGACGTGGCCGAGAAGACCGTGCGCGGCCAGTACCGCTCCGGTGCCATCGGCGGNTCCCGCTCCGGTGCCATCGGCGGCAAGCCGGTGCCGGGCTACCTGGAAGAAGCGGGCATCGCGCCCGACAGCCGCACCGAGACCTTCGTCGCGATCAAGGCCGAGATCGCCAACTGGCGCTGGGAAGGCGTGCCATTCTACCTGCGCACCGGCAAGCGCATGCAGTCCCGCGTGGCCGAGATCGTGATCCATTTCCGCGACGTGCCGCACGCGATCTTCCCGCGGCCGCTGACGCTGTCGCCGCAGAACCGGCTGGTGATCCAGCTGCAGCCGGAAGAAAGCATCCGCCTGTACTGCCTGGTCAAGCAGCCTGGCGACACGCTGGAGCTGACGCCGACCTCGCTCGACCTGGACTTTGCCAACTCGTTCAAGGTGCGCCGCGCCGGCGCCTACGAACGGCTGCTGCTCGACGTGATCCGCGGCCGGCTGGGCCTGTTCGTGCGCCGCGATGAACAAGTGCAGGCCTGGCGCTGGGTCGAACCCATCATCGACACCTGGGAGGCCAGCACCGTGCCGCCCAAGCCCTATACCGCCGGCACCTGGGGGCCGGCCGCGTCGTCGGCGCTGATGTCGCGCGACGGCGGGCTGTGGCACGAGGAAGCCTGAGCCATGCGCCCGCAGAATCGCAAAGGAAACCATCATGCGCCAGTTTGAACATCCTACCCCGATGGACCAGGCCGAGGCGCTGGCTATCTCGATCGGCAATGCACTGGAGCTGGCCATCCGCGTCAAGGGCTGGGCGGTGCTGGCGGTCTCGGGAGGACGCTCGCCCGTGGCGATGTTCGAGCGGCTGCGCCACCGGCACGTGCGCTGGGAAGCGGTGACCATCACGCTGGTCGACGAGCGCGTGGTGCCGCCCGACCACGCGGACAGCAATGCCGCCCTGGTGCGCGCGCACCTGCTGCGCGAGGCCGCTGCCAGCGCCGCCTTCGTGCCGCTGATTGCCGATGCGCAGGACGTCGCCGCACCCGCACAGGCGGTGGCGCGCGCCAACAGCGCCTATCGCCAGCCCGACGTGGTGGTGCTCGGCATGGGCGAGGACGGCCATACCGCCTCGCTGTTCCCGGATGCGCCCGAACTGCAGGGCGCGCTGAGCGAGCCGCAGCCCGGCTACGTGATCACGCACCCGTCAGTCGCGCCCCATGCCCGCATCACGCTCAACCTGGCGGCGCTGCTGGCCGCCGAGCGCGTGTTCCTGTCAGTATCCGGCGCAGCCAAGGCCGAGGTGCTCGAGCGCGCGTTGCAGGGACCTGCGCCGTCGTTGCCGGTCAGCCTGGTGCTGTCACGGCACCGGCACGGGCTTGACGTGTTCAAGACCTGACAGACTGATTCCCAAGCGGAGCGATACCCGACGCCATGGCCACCACTGCATCCTCCTGCGCTGACTTCCCCCGCCTGCTCGGCGATGTGGGCGGCACCAACGTGCGCTTTGCACTGGAAACCGCACCAATGCGGATCGGCCCGGTGACCGCGCTGAAGGTGGCCGATTTCCCGTCGCTCGAAGCGGCCCTGCGCCAATACCTCGACGGACTTGCCGCGTCGGGCAAGCCCGTGCCGCGCCACGCGGCGATCGGCCTGGCCAACCCGGTGACCGGCGACCAGGTCCGGCTGACCAACCACAACTGGTCGTTCTCGATCGACGGCATGCGGCGCGCGCTCGGGCTGCAGACCCTGGTGGCCATCAACGACTTTACCGCGCTGGCGCTGGCCTTGCCGCACCTGCCTGCCGACGGGCTGGTGCCCGTGCGCACCGGCACCGCGGTGCGCACCGCGCCGCTTGCGCTGGTCGGTCCCGGAACCGGGCTGGGCGTTTCCGGCCTGGTGCCGGCGCCGGGCGGGCCAGCCGTGGCGCTGGCCGGCGAAGGCGGCCATATCGAGCTGATGCCCGACACTGACGACGAATGGGTCGCCTGGCGCGCCGCCCATCGCAACGTCGGCCGGGTGTCGGCGGAGCGGCTCCTGTGCGGCAACGGCCTGTCGCATATCCATGCCGCGCTGGCCGCAGAAACGGGTACGCTTTTGCTTGCGCCCCTGCTGCCGGAGCAAGTCACCACCGGCGCCTTCGAGCGCCACGACCCGCTGTGCCAGCGCGCCATGGCGGTGTTCTTCGGCCTGCTCGGCTCGGTTGCGGCCGACATCGCCCTGGTGCTGGGCGCACGTGGCGGGGTCTACCTGGGCGGCGGCATCGTGCCGCGCTTCGTGCCGGCGCTGCAGGCCTCGGCCTTTGCCGAGCGCTTTGTCGCCAAGGGCCGCATGCGCGGCTGGCTGGAGGCCGTGCCGGTCCATGTGATCACCGCCAGCCACCCCGCGCTGCCGGGACTGGCGCGCGCACTGGCCGAGCAGCTCGACGGCTGCGGCGGGAACGCATAACCATGCGCGTGCTGCTGGTGGAAGACGACGCCATGATCGGCGACAGCGTCAAGCTGGCGCTGCGCCAGGAAGGCTTTACCGTCGACTGGGTGCGCGACGGCGACGCGGGCCTGGCCGCGGCCAGCACCGCGCAGCATGGCCAGGCTTGCTATGACCTGATCCTGCTCGACCTCGGCCTGCCGCGGCGCCCGGGCCTCGACGTGCTGCGCAGCTTGCGCGCGCGCGGCGTGCCGACGCCGGTGCTGATCCTGACCGCGCGCGATGCCGTCGCGGACCGTGTCGCGGGGCTCAATGCCGGCGCCGATGATTACCTGGTCAAGCCCTTTGACCTGCAGGAACTGGCGGCGCGCATGCATGCGCTGGCGCGCCGCGCCGCCGGCCGGGCGGAACCGCTGGTCAGCTACGGCGACATCGTGCTCAACCCCACGACCCGCGAGGCCACCCACCGCGGCGAGTCGGTGCGGCTGTCGGCGCGCGAGTTCGCGCTGCTGTCCGCGTTGATGGCGCGGCCCGGCAAGGTCTGGTCGGTGCCGCAATTGCAGGAGCGGCTGTACGGCTGGGACGACGAGGTCGGCAGCAATACCGTCGAGGTCTATATCCACGCGCTGCGCAAGAAGTTCGGCGCGGCGCTGATCCGCAATATCCGCGGCGTGGGCTATGTGGTGCCGCGCCTCGATGGGGATGCAGCATCCGCGGGCGAAGGAGACACCCCCTGATGCGCTCCATCCAGCGAACCCTGCTGTGGTGGCTGGCCGCGGGCCTGCTTGCCGGCATCGCCGTCGCCACGGCGCTGATCTACGGGCAGGCACGGCAGGAAGCCAACGCGCTGTTCGACTACCAGATGAAGCAGATGGCCGCGGCATTGCCCAGCCAGTTCGCCGACCCGGTGGCGCCGCCTTTTCTGGGCTCGCCCGGCGACCTGACGCATGCCGACGAGGATGTGGTCATCCACATCTGGGACGGCTCCGGCCGCAGCCTGTACCTGTCGCATTCGCACCCGGCGCTGCCCGCGCGCGCGGAGCTGGGCTTTTCCAACGTGACCACGCAGCAGGGCGAATGGCGCCTGTACAGCATGCAGCTTGGGCCCACCGTGGTGCAGATCGCGCAGCCGATGAGCGCCCGGCGCACGCTGGCCGCGCGCATGGCGCTGCGCACCGTGGCGCCGCTGCTGTTGCTGCTGCCGTTGCTGGGCTGGCTGGTGTGGATGGCAGTGGGGCGCGGCCTGCGCCCGCTGCGCGAAATCGCCACCGAGGTGCGCGCGCGCGACGCCAACACACTGGCGCCGCTTGCCGTGCGCCAGATGCCGGACGAGATCGCTCCGCTGAGCGCAGCGCTGAACCAGCTGCTGGCGCGGCTCTCGCACGCCATCGACACCCAGCGCGCCTTCGTCGCCGACGCCGCGCACGCCCTGCGCACACCGCTGGCCGCGCTGCAGCTGCAGGCACAGCTGGTGGAGCGCGCCGACAACGGCGCAGCGCGTGACGAAGCCATCGGCAAGCTGCGCCAGGGGCTGGAGCGGCTGACCCACCTGGTCACCCAGCTGCTAACGCTGGCACGGCAGGAACCGGGCGCAGCCATGCCCCGGCACGAACCGGTGGAGCTGCACCAACTGGCCGCAAGCGTGGTCGCGGACATGGCGCAGGCCGCGCTGGATCGCAATATCGACCTTGGGCTGGACGGCAGCAAGGACATATCGCCGGCGGTAGTGCGTGGTGATGTGGATGCGTTGCGCATCCTGCTGACCAACCTGCTGGATAACGCGCTGGCTTATATCCCTGCCGGAAGCCGTATCGATGTGCTGGTGGTTCGCAGCGCCGATGGGCGAGCGGTTGAACTGGTGGTCAGCGACAACGGGCCGGGGATCCCCGCTGAAGAGCGCGCGCGCGTGTTTGACCGGTTCTATAGGGTGGCCGATGCGCCGACCGGCGGCAGCGGGCTGGGGCTGGCTATCGTGGCGGAGATTGCCCAGTCGCATGGGGCGCGGGTGGTGCTGGAGGATGCGGGGCCGGGGTTGCGGATTAGGGTGGTGTTTGGGGCGGCGTAGACCTTGAGCTGCTGGTTGGGCCGTTGTCGCTC
>NZ_JFJW01000061.1:0-21156 GCF_000611125.1 Cupriavidus sp. SK-4 | reverse complement strand
CTACGCCGGCGAAACAGCCACGCACGCCAAGCGCGACGCCGTACCGTTGGCCAATGCAAAAGCCAAAAGCTTGCCCCTCACCCCACCGGCGTCAACACCCCCTCCCCCGCAAAATGCCGCCGCGCATTCTCGAGGAACTGCGTCACGGACGCCGTGATGGCCTCCGGCGACCAGCCGGCCACATGCGGGGTCAACACGACGTTAGGACAGTCGAACAACGCGACCGGCGGCGCCGGCTCGCTCTCATAGACATCCAGCCCGGCCCCGCCGAGCTTGCCAGCACGCAGCGCGGAAGCCAGCGCCTCGGTATCCACCACGCTGCCGCGCGCGATATTGACGAGGAACCCGGCCGGCCCCAGCGCCGCCAGCACGCTTGCATCGACCAGGTGCCGCGTACCCGCCCCGCCCGGCGTGGCGATCACCAGGTAGTCCGCCCACGCGGCCAGCGCCCCGATGCTGTCGAAGTACCGGTACCCCGCGTCTTCGCGCGGCTTGCGGTTGTGATAGCCGATCTCGAGATCGAAGCCTTCGCCTCGCCGGGCAATACGCCGGCCGATGGTGCCCAGCCCGACGATCCCCAGCCGCTTGCCCGAGACATTGGGCCGCAGCGGCAGCGCGGTGCGCCAGGTGCCCGCGCGGGTGGCCGCGTCCAGTTGCGGCACGGCGCGCACGGTCGCCAGCAGCAGCGCGAAGG
Source organism: Cupriavidus sp. SK-4 (assembly GCF_000611125.1). NCBI lineage: Bacteria > Pseudomonadati > Pseudomonadota > Betaproteobacteria > Burkholderiales > Burkholderiaceae > Cupriavidus > Cupriavidus sp. SK-4. The sequence continues at coordinate 20,462 of NZ_JFJW01000061.1, read as the reverse complement.
CGTGGTCGGCCACGCAGCTGTCGTTGGTGCCGGCGCCATTTGCCACGGCGATGCCGCGCGCGCGGGCGTGGGCCACGGCGATATTCTCGAAGCCCGCGCCCAGTGCGCACACCAGTTCCAGTGCCGGCATCGCGTCGATCTCCGCCGCGGTCAGACCGGTGGAGCCGATGGTCAGTACCGCGCGGATGCGTTCACCCTGCGTGGCGATCTGCGCGGCGCGGCCTTCGGCGTCCGGCGCATAGCGGATCTCGAATCGTTCGGCAATGGCGTCGCGGTGGTGGGTAGCGACCTGGGTCAGGATCAGCAGCGTGGGCTTCATGGCGGGGACAGCGGAGTAGACGGTGGAGTCGGAGAAGGGTGACAGCGTGTTGGCTGCCCAGGGGGCTGGCGCGCGGATAGCGGGCCGGCGTCACATTCTAGCGCTGCGGCGTCGGGCTTGCCGAAGGCGCCAGCACGCGCGGAGGCACGCAGAAACGGGTACGCTTTGCCTGCGGAAGCGGGGTTTGCGACCGGTCTTGCAGAGTGGAATATGCCTATAAACAAGGCTCGAACGCGTTTCCCGAAGGGCCGGCTGTGCCGTTTTGCCGGTCCCGGCGAGGCACGCAGAAACGGGTACGCTTTGCTGCCACGACCCCCTCGCCGCCATGCCGGCACAACACCATTGCGTATCATGCGTGTTCTCTTCCTCACTCGTGAACGAACGGCATGCGCGCAATCGGCAACTTCCTCTGGTTCATCCTTGGCGGCGTGGTCATGGGCCTGGCCTGGTGGCTGGCCGGGCTGCTGGCCTTTATCTCGATCATCGGGATCCCCTGGGGCAAGGCCTGCTTCGTGATCGGCACGTTCACCTTCTTCCCGTTCGGCAAGCAGGCCATCAGCCGGCGCGAACTGACCGGGCGCGACGATGTCGGCACTGGTGCGCTGGGGCTGGTCGGCAATGTACTGTGGTTTGTCGTTGCCGGCGTGTGGCTGGCCATCGGCCACGTGATGGCGGCGGTCGCCAACTTCGTGACCATCATCGGCATCCCGTTTGCGATCCAGCACCTGAAGCTGGCCGGCATTGCGCTGGCGCCGATCGGCCAGACCGTGGTCACCAATGAAGTGGCCGACGCCGCGCGCCGCGATGGCGCACGCGTGCAGGTGGACAACCTGCGCCGCTGAAGGATCAGGCGCCGGCGTCTTCGGCGTCTTCTTCATCCTGCTGGCCGGCGTGCGCGACCAGCCGGTCGAGCAGGCTGCCCAGCAGCGCCTGTTCGGCGTCGCTCAGGCAGCCGAAGATCTCCGCATTGCGCCTGGCGATCATCGCGATCGCCTGCCGGTAGAGCGGCTTGCCCTGTGCGGTCAGTGACAGCACTACGCCGCGCCCGTCGGCCTCGCTGGCCTCCTTGCTGACCAGCCCGCGCGCCACCAGCGCCTGTGCCGAGCGGCTGGCCTGGCCCTTGGTCAGGTTGGCGCCCTGCGCCAGTTCGTTGACCGATAGCGGCGCAAACGCGCCGATCGCGGCCAGGCAGCGGCCCTCGCTGAGCGGCAGGCCGCATTGCTCCAGGTAGGCGGCGGCGCTGTCCTTGTCGCTGAGCTTGTTGACCTGGTGCAGGCGGTAGGTCAGGAACTGGTCGAGGCGTGGCAGTGGCTTCATGGCGTGTCCTTGTCAGGCGTCGGCATTCTAGTGTCTTATGTTCCCTATTGTTGGCTGTGCGCCTCGGCTTCATCTATCAGCGCCAGCACCGGCGCCAGTGCCTCCTGCCGGCTCATCAGGCCCAGGCACACCATTGCCAATAGCAGCGGGGTGCGCGCTTCGCCGGCACGGCCCATGGCCTCGCACAGGCGGGTGTAGGCAAGGTCGAGGTCTTCAGCTTGCATGGCGGGCTCCAGTTTGCATCAGGGGGGCGAGGGTGGCGCGCACGGCGTCCCATGACGGTTCGCGCCAGCGCGCCAGGACATAGCCATCGGGACGGATGAGGTAGAGCGTGCCGGGCCGTGCGCCGTAGCGGGCGTGGGCCTGGCCGGCGACGTCGGCCAGCGCCGTGGCGCCGGCCACGTTGCCGCCGGTGACCACCACGTGTGCCTGCACGGCGTCCGGATGCGTGTGTGCGAATGCGGCCAGCGTCTCGGGCAGCGTGGGCGCATCGCTGAAGTACAGCAATGTGAATCGTTGCCCGAAGCATTGCGTGAGGTGCAGGACCTCGTCGGGGCCAGCCACGCGCATTTCCGGCGCGGGCAGGCCGGGCGCGGCGCCAGGGCAGTCGTCGCCAAAGTCGCTGGGACCGTTCAGCGCCGAATCCGTATAGGCAATCGGTGCGGACTGCCGCGGATTGATCAGCGACTGCACCGCGGGCTCATGCTGCGCCAGCCGCAGCGTGGCCTCGCGCATCAGCCGGAAGGCGAAGTCGGGCGGTGCCATGAACTCGGTGCTCTTGGCGCCGTAGGCGATGTTCTGCCGCGTGGCATGCACGCGCTCGGTCGAATAGGAATCGAGCAGGCTGTCGGGCGCCTGGCCGCGCAGCACCCACGCCAGCTTCCAGGCCAGGTTGCCGGCATCGTCCAGCCCGGAGTTGAGCCCGCGCACGCCAAAGATCGGCACCAGGTGCGCGGCGTCGCCGGCAAACAGCACGCGGCCGTGGCGGTAGTCCTGCAAGGTCAGGCACTTGGCGTTGTAGATGGAGATCCACAGCGGCCGCCACGGCTCGGTCTCGCCGATCATGTCGAGGTGGCTCTGCACGCGCGGCAGCACGTTCTCCGGCTTGACGGCTTCATCGGGGTCTTCGTCGTCGCGGATCTGGTAGTCGATGCGCCAGACATCGTCAGGCTGGCGGTGCATCAGGATGGTCGATCCGGGGTTGGAAGGCGGGTCAAACCAGGCCAGCCGCTCCACCTCGCGCCGCGTCTTCTGCACGATATCGACGATCACGTAGCGGCCTTCGTACTGGGTGCCTTCCATGCGCAGGCCCAGTTGCTCGCGCACGGTGCTGCGCCCGCCGTCGCAGGCCACCAGCCATTGCGCATCGACCTGCACCACGCCTGCGCCTGTCTGGATCTCGGCCACGACGCCGCTGCCGTGCTGGCGCACTCCCTGCACGCGCGCGCCGAAGCGCACATCGGCCGGCGCGGCGCCGCGCAGCGCGGCGTCATGGGCGAAGGACTCCAGGTAGTACTGCTGGATATTGACCATCGGCGCGAAGCGCTCGCCGGGCTCGCTGGGCATGCGGAAATGCAGCACCTCGGCATCGCGGTAGTAGCTGCGCCCGCCCACCCACGGCAGGCCGGTCTCGACGGTGGTTCGGTCCGCGCCCACCCAGCCGAGGATCTCCAGCGAACGCCGCGCCATGCAGATGGCCCGGCTGCCGGCGCAGTAGCCGTCGTCGGCTTCAACCACCAGCGTGGCAATGCCCTGGCGCGCCAGCAGCGCGGCCAGCGTCAGGCCGACCGGGCCGCCGCCGGCAATCAGCACCGGCACGCGCTGCGGCCATGGGCGCGATGACGAGGGCGACGGTGCCGGCGGCACGGCTGCGTGGGGTGCGGTGGAGTCTGGCATGGCGGGCCTGTGGTGTCTCTGCGATGTAGTTGTGTGCGCAACTATATCGACCATATGGTTGCGTGCGAAACTAGTGTTAACCCGGCCCGGCATCGACCGTCCGGCGAAAGTCGGAGACAAGTCGAACATCGCCGCAGGGCGGCCTTGGCCTATGCTTCGCAAGAGGCACACTGCCTCAGCCCGCTCGCTGCGCCATGCCCACGCTCCCGACCGATGCCGCACCCCGCGCCACCTGGCTGCCCTCGCCGGGCAGCTGGCAGTACCACGTGCTGCTAGGCGCGGCAGGCATGCTGGTGCTGGGGCCGCTGGGCGGCATTGCTGCCGCGTACATGAATTTCTCGCTGGGCTTCTTTGTTGGCGGGCAGGTGCTGGCGGGCATCCTCGGCTCGGTGGTGACGGCGGGCTATGGCGCGCCCGGGCGCCACGGCGCCAACTACATCCAGACCGCGGCGGCGTCGGTGGCGGGCATGGGCGGCATGGCCGTGGTGCTGCAGGCGATGGCGTGGCTGGGCATGGCGCAGCCGCCGCTGTGGCAGCTGGTGCTGTACATGCTGTGCATCGGCATGTTCGGGGTGGGTGTGGGCATGCTGTACACGCCATTGCTGGTGGACCGGATGCAGCTGACTTTTCCGTCGGGGCTGGCGGTGGCCAATATCCTGCGCGCGCTGACCGATCCGGCGCTGCTGCGGCGTTCGGTGGCCCGGCTTGGGGGCGGCATGGGGCTGGGCCTGGGCTGCGGCCTGGGCGCGGCGCGCGTGCCGTGGCTGGCGGCGCTGGACCTGTCGGCCGCGACCTTCGGCGCCGGCATGATTGTCGGCGCGCGCGTGGGCATTGCCGCGCTGGTGGGCGGGCTGGCGGGCTGGGCCATGACACCGTGGTTTGTCGCCGCGGGCTGGATGGCGCCTGGCGAGCCCTATCGCAAGGCCACCTTCTTGGTGGCGCTGGGCATGATCATGGGGGCAGCTGCGGTCGATGTGGCGTTGCTGCTGGCGCAGGCATGCCGCCAGTGGCGCGCGCGCCGCCACCCCGCGCCGCGGCGCGGGCCGGGCATGGGCTGGGTGGCGGCCTGGGCGCTGTTGTGGGGCGCGGCCACGGTGGCGGCGGGCGTGGCATGGTTCGGCCAGCCGTTGGGTTTCCAGTTGATGGCGGTGCTGCTGGTGCTGGTGTTTGCGCTGGTCAACGGTATCTCGGTCGGCATGGTCGACCAGAACCCGATCTCGTCCGCCTTCGTGCTGTCCGTGATCCTGATGGCCGCCGCCGGGCTGCGCGCGCCCCATGTCGGGCTGATCGCCGCCACGGTCTTGCTGGTGGCCACGGCCGAGGCGAGCGACATGCAGCAGGACCGCTCCACCGGCTGGCGCCTGGGCAGCGACCGCATGGTGCAGTTCGGCTACCAGGTGGCGGGCATCGTCGTGGGTGCGCTGGTTGCGGTGGCGATGGCACGGCTGTTCATGCATGCCTACCCGGTGCTGGCGCTGGACCAGACCAGCCTGCCGGCCGACCAGCAGCCGGCGCGCTGGACCTCGGCCATGACATACAAGATCGTGGGCGTGCTGCACGGGCTGGCGCAAAGCCGTGCCGGCCAGCATGTGGCGGTGGCAACGGGCCTGGCGCTCGGTCTGGCCACCGCGGTATTGCGCAAGGCCATCCTCGGCCGGCCGGCGTGGCAGCGCTTTGCGCAAGCCAGCCGGCGCGGGCGCGTGGCGGATTTCCTGCTCGATGCGGTGATCCTGCCCTCGCCCTATGCGTCGTCTTTCGGTGGCTTTGTCAACCTGGCGGCGGCCGGGTGGATGGCGGCCGGCGGCGTGGTGGCGAGCGTGGCCGCTGCCGTGGCCAGGCCCGCAAGGCCGGCCCAGGGTTTGCCGCAGGACATGAGCACCGCATCGCTGGTCGGTGGCGGCCTGATCGCGGGCGATGCGCTGGCGGCGCTGGCCATCGGCGTGGCGGGCCTGTTATCCGCCACATGGGGTTGAGGCCCTTGCGATTGTCAAATTTTGTTGACGCTTCTGTCCAAGTTTCAGTGGATTGTCAAATCACGCGACCAGCGTACCATAGGCGGCCAGACTGACGCACTGGCTAGACCCGGAGAATCACCATGGCCCTTGACCAAGAATCCTTTGCCCTGCTGCGCGCCTCGGTGCAGCGCTTCATCGACGAACGCCTGAAGCCCGCCGAAGACACGCTGGAGGAAACCGACGACGTGCCCGCCGAGATCGTCGCGGACATGAAGGAGATGGGCCTGTTCGGCATCTCCATCCCGGAGAACTACGGCGGCATCGGCCTGTCGATGTCGCAGGAATGCGATGTGGTCTACGACCTGGGCCATACCGCCTTTGCCTTCCGCTCGGTGTTCGGCACCAACGTCGGCATCGGCTCGCAGGGCATCCTGATGGATGGCACCGAGGAACAGAAGCAACAGTACCTGCCGCGCATCGCCAGCGGCGAGCTGATCATCTCGTTCGCGCTGACCGAGCCGAACGCCGGCTCCGATGCGGCTTCGCTGCAGACCAAGGCCGAGCTCGACGGCGACCACTACGTCATCAACGGCACCAAGCGCTTCATCACCAACGCGCCGCGCGCCGGCGCATTCACGCTGATGGCGCGCACCGGCGGTGCGGGCGCTTCGGGCATCTCGTCCTTCATCGTGCCGGCCGACACCCCGGGCATCTCGCTGGGCAAGCCGGACAAGAAGATGGGCCAGCGCGGCACCAAGACCTGCGACGTGGTGCTTGAGAACGCGCGCGTGCCGGCCGCCAACATCATCGGCGGCGTGCCGGGCGTCGGCTTCAAGACCGCGATGAAGGTACTCGACCGCGGCCGCCTGCATCTCTCGGCGCTGGCCTGCGGCATGGCGCACCGCCTGCTCACCGACGCGGTGGCCTACGCCAAGGAACGCAAGCAGTTCGGCAAGCCCATCGGCGACTTCCAGCTGATCCAGGGCATGCTGGCCGACAGCCAGGCCGAGCTCTACGCCGGCCTGTCGATGGTGCGCGACTGCGCCCAGCGCTACGACGCCAAGCCCGCCGGCAAGAGCGATCCGGAAGTCAGCATGCTGGCCTCGTGCACCAAGATGTTCTGTACCGAGATGGTGGGCCGCGTGGCCGACCGCGCGGTGCAGATCCATGGCGGCGCCGGCTATATCGCCGAGTACAAGGCCGAGCGCTTCTACCGCGACGTGCGCCTGCTGCGCCTGTATGAAGGCACCACGCAGATCCAGCAGTTGATCATCGCCAAGCAACTGCTGCGCGACTGACCAGGCAAACGCCCCGCGCGGCAGGAGTCGACATGAACACGATGCAGTTACGCGGGCCGGACAGCCCGCTGCAGGCAGGGCATGATGGCGACGCGCCGCACCGGCTGCGCGCCGTGGTGGCAACGTATCGTCCCACGCTGCAGGCCTATACGCTGGCGGTGTCGCCGGCTGAGCTGATGGCGCTCAGCGCGTTGCCGGCAGAGATGGCGGGCGGCGTGGGCGGCACCTGCGATCCACGCGCGCACGCGCACCTGGCGCGCTTGCGTGGCGAGGTCCAGGCCAGCGGCATTGCGTTGCCGGGTGCAATCGTGGTCGCGGTCAGCGGCGGCAGCCTGCAATGCGAGTCTGACCACCTCTACACGCTGTCGCTGCATCCGCGCCGTGGTGACCGGCTGATCGTGCTGGACGGCTATGAGCGGCTGCTCGCGCTTGCGCACGGAGAACGGCGGCAATGCAAGACGCTGGTGTCGGCGGTGCTGTGGCGCGCGGCGCTGGATACTGCCGCGGCGGAGGCCGCCAACGAAACGATCGACGCGGCCGTGGCGCAGTCGTCGTGCGCGGCGCGCTGGGCCAACGCCACGCGGGTGTGGCATTGACCGGGGTACCGGGCACGAAGAACGGGCTCAGCGCAATGTGACAGAAGCCGCCTGCATGGCGGCTTTTTCTCTTCTAGTGGCCTGACGCGCGCGCAAGCCGCTTATTGCGGCCACACGCCATCGACATCGCGCAGCAGGTGGCCGGCGAGGATATAGTCCCCGAGCCGCGTGGCCTTGGCCTCGAGGTCGAGTAGTTCATGGTCCGCCAGCGTGCCGAGATCGAACTGGCAATAGAGATTGCGTTGACGGAACGTGGCCTTGGGTTTGGCCAGCCCTTCGATCAGGGCTTCGCGGGAACGGACGGCGATGCTTTCTTGTCCGCGATACTGCACCTTGATACCGCGCTTTTCTCCGAGCCTGCCGAGTTCGACGGCATCCTGCCATCCTGTCTCGTAGTCCAGCTCAAGCGCCAGCACGCCTTCCGAGGCCAGAAGCCTGAGCGCTTCTGCCTTGCTGCCAGCTCGCACGATTGACATCCACACCTCTTATATCGACTTATACTGTACGAATATACAGTCAACCTGGGGTCGCGGCAAGGGGCTTGCACCGGACGCCTGCCGACCGCTCCCGGTCCAGCCGCTGCGATGTTGCGCTGGCCGCGCCTGCGGCCTTTCGCCAGTGCAGCCGAATATTGTTTCCCGCGTATGTCAGGGCTGCGCCTGCGGTGCTGCGCCGGCCGCTTCGTTGCCTGTGCTCCCGGCCGCGCCGGAGCCACTTCCGCTGCCGGTTGCGCCCGACTGCACCGGTGCCCCGCTGAAGTCTCCAGCATAGACGCGCGACAGCGTGCCTGGCTGCATGTAGCGCCGAATGGCCGCGTTGACGGCTTCCGGCGTCGCGTTGCGCAGGCGCTCTTCGAGTTCGGCGGTGAAGGCCATGGTGCGGCCCAGGTAGAGCTGGTTGGCCAGCGCGCCGGCCAGCGCGGCATCGTTGCTGCGGCTGACCATGCCCTGCTGCAGCAGGCCGCTGACGGCCTCGGCCAGTTCCTGCGCGGTAATGCCGTCACGCACGAAGCGCTCCAGTTCCTCGGTCACGGCGCGTTGCAGGCGCGGCAGGTTCTGCGGTGCGTATTGCGCCTGCAGGCCGAAGCGTCCCGCGCGGTCGAGCGCGCCCACCTGCACCCAGCTGCTCGCGCCATAGCTCAGGCCTTCCCGCTGGCGCAGCCGGTCAGCCAGGCGGCCGCGCAGGCTGGCGCCGCCGAGCACGCGGTTGGCAATCATCATCAGCGCATAGTCCGGCGCGTCGTTGGTCAGGTCGATCGGCGCGGCGGCCAGGTAGATGGCATTGGCCTTGCCCGGCGCGGGCAGCGTGAACTCGGCCGGCGGGATCGGCACATAGGGGCGCTCGACGCGCGCGTAGGGCTGTTGCGCGCTCCAGTCGCCGAACAATTGCGCTGCCTGCGCGGCCGCGGCCGGTGCATCGAAGTCGCCCACCAGGCTCAGCTGCGCATGGCCCGCGCCGTGGAAGCGCGCGTGGAAGTCGCGCACCTGCGCCAGCGTGACGGCCTGCAGGTCGGCGATGTTCTCGGCAAAGGTGCGCGCATGGCGCGGGTCGCCCGCGGGGTAGGGGTCGCCATGGCGGCCCAGCGTATTGGACGCCATCACGCCGGGCTCGCGCTGGATGCTTTCGATCTCCGCAATGCTGGTCCTGCGCAGCGTTTCGAACTCCGCCTCGGGGAAGCTCGGCGCGCGCAGCAGGTCGCGCAGCAGGGCCAGCAGTTCCGGCAGGTGCGCGCGGCGCGTCTCGAAGCTGACGGTCACGCGCTCAGGGCCGCCAGAGATGCCGACGCGCGCGCGCAGCGCCTCGATGCGGTCGGCGATCTGCTGGCGGTCCATGCCAGCCGCGCCGCGCCGGAGCATGGAGGCGGTCAGCGCGCCCACCGTGGTCAGCCCCTGCAGGCTCTGCGCGTCGCCCGTGCGCAGCACCAGCGCGCCGTGCACCACTTCACCGCGCGCGGGCTTGGGCAGCAGCGCCAGCTGCATGCCGTTGGCCAGCGTCTGGCGCGTGGTGTGGGCCTCGATATTGGCGGGGCTGGGATCGAATGCCGCCACCGCGGCCATTGCCTGCCTGCCCTGGTAGCCGCTGACCATGGCCGTGACATCGGGCGCCGGCGGCACCTGCGTGCGCGACGGCTGCTCGGCGGGAAGGAACACGCCCACGGTGCGGTTCGATGCCTGCAGGTAGTTCAGCGCCACGCGCTGCACGTCGGCCAGCGTGGTGGTCTCGATGCGGTCGCGTGCCAGGAAGAACAGGCGCCAGTCGCCCTTGGCGATGGCCTCGGACAGCGCCACGCCGAGCGCGCCGGGATCGTTCATGTAGTGCTCGTACGCGTTGCGCATGCGCACGCGCGCGCGTTCCAGCTCGGTCTCGGTCACGGGAGCCTCGGCAAAGCCCTCGACCTGCGTGATCAGCCCGGCGCGCGCGGCCGCGAGCGGCTGGTCTTTGGACGTCTCTACCATGAGCAGCAGCGCGCCCGGGTCCTTCATCGCATAGAGCGCGGTGCCGACCGACACGGCCTGGCCACGCTCGACCAGCGCCTTGTACAGCCGCCCGCCCGGCGTGTCGCCGAGGATGATGGTCAGCAGCGAGAGTGCCGTGCTGTCCGGATGCGCACCCGGGCTGACGTGGTATTGCGCGGCGACCAGGCTGTTGTCGCCGGGGCGCATTACTACCAGCTCGCGCGCGCCTTCCTGTGCGGGCTCGACCGTATGCTCGGGCGGCAGCACGCGCGTCGGGCGCGGGATCGGCCCGAAGTAGCGCTCGATGCGTGCCAGCGTGGCGGCGGGATCAAACTTGCCGGCCACCACCAGCACCGCGTTGTCGGGCTGGTAGTAGCGCCGATAGAAGGCGCGCAGGCCGTCGATGCTGACGTGCTCGACATCGCTGCGCGCGCCGATCGGGGCCTTGCCGTAGTTGTGCCAGCGGTAAGCGGCGGCCATGGTCTGCTGCATCAGCATGCGCCCGGGGCTGTTCTCGCCCATTTCCATCTCGTTGCGCACCACCGTCATTTCGCTGTCCAGGTCGGCACGCGAGATCACGCTGTTGACCATGCGGTCGGCTTCCATGCGCAGCGCCCAGTCGAGGTTTTCATCGTTGGCGCTGAAGGTGCCGAAGTAGTTGGTACGGTCCTGCGCGGTGGTGCCGTTCACGCTCATGCCGCGCCGGGCGAACTCGGTCGGGATGGTCTTGCCCGGCAGCGATGGCGTGCCCTTGAACAGCAGGTGCTCGAGCAGGTGGGCCATGCCGGTCTCACCATAGTTCTCATGGCGGCTGCCGACCAGGTAGGTGATGTTGACGGTGGTGGTGGCCTTGGCCGCGTCCGGTGCCAGTACGATGCGCAGGCCGTTGGGCAGGCGGTATTCGGTGATGCCTTCGACCGATGCCACCTGCGTGGCCGTGGCAGGCGTCGCCGTGGGGGCGGTCTGCACCGGCTGTGCCAACGCCGGCGCGCAGGCAAGCGAAGCAAGCAAGGACAGGTGCAGGGCAGTGCGGCGCATGGCGTCTCCGGGCGGGCGGTGGCAGTGGGTTGGCGGGTGAGGCACGAAGCGCATTCTAGCCGCCGCCCCTGCCAGGAACTGTGCCGCAGCCCACGCCCGCGCGCCAGAGGGAAATGTCCGAATCCAGCGGGTAAGCGCTTGCAGGTAGCGGTAGCATGCCGTCATGCACCTCGATCCCGATACCTGCTACAAGGCCGTGGCCTCGCACGACCGCCGCTTCGACGGACGCTTCTTCGTGGGCGTGTCGTCGACGGGCGTGTACTGCCGGCCGGTGTGCGCAGTACGCACCCCCAAGCGCGAAAACTGCACGTTCTACGAGAGCGCCGCTGCGGCGGAGAAGCATGGCTTCCGCCCCTGCCTGCGCTGCCGTCCGGAGCTGGCGCCCGGGCACGGGCTGGCCGATATTTCAGGACGGCTGGCGCAGGCCGCGGCCACGCTGATCGATGAGGGCTTCATGGCGGAAGGCAGCGTGGCCACGCTGGCGGCGCGCATCGGCGTGACCGAGCGCCACCTGCGGCGCCTGTTCGATGCGCAGTTCGGCGTGTCGGTGCTGGAGTACGCGCAGACGCAGCGGCTGCTGCTGGCCAAGCGCTTGCTGGCCGACACCGCGCTGCCGGTGACCGAAGTGGCGCTGGCGGCGGGTTTCGGCAGTGTGCGCCGCTTCAACGATGTGCTGAAGACGCGCTACGGCCTGACGCCGCTGGCGCTGCGCCGCCGCGCCGCCGACGGCGTGGCCGACCGGCTGGTGTTCGACCTGGGCTACCGCCCGCCGTTTGCCTGGGACGCATGGCTGCGCTTCCTGGCTACCCGCGCGGTGGAAGGCATCGAGGCGATCCGGGACGGCACCTATATGCGCACGCTGCTGGTGGATGCCGGCGGCAGCGCGCACACGGGCTGGGTACGGATCGAACACGTGCCGCGCCGGCTGGTGCTGCGCGTCACGTTGTCGGCCTCGCTGGCGCGCGTGATTCCGCAGGCGCTGGGCAAGGTGCGCCGCCTGTGCGACCTGGGCTGCCGCCCGGACGTGGTGGACCGGCACCTGGGCGAGCTTGCCGAGGCCATGCCGGGCGTGCGCCTGCCGGGCAGCGTCGATGGCTTCGAGATCGCGGTGCGCGCGGTGGTGGGGCAGGTGATCTCGGTGGTGCAGGCGCGGCGCATCCTGGGCGCGCTGGCGCAGCACGCGGGACAGGCGCTGGACGGCACGCCCCCGGACGGCCTGCGCTACACGTTCCCGACTGCCGCCGCCATTGCCATGCTGCCAGAGCAAAGCTTGCGCGATGCCGGGGTGTCGGCAGGCAAGGCGCGCACGCTGCTGGCGCTGGCGCAGCGCGTGGCCGACGGCACGCTGGCGCTCGATGCGCACGCGCCGCCGGAGCAGACCGTGGCGGCGCTGCGCGAGGTCGGCGGCATCGGCGACTGGACCGCGCAGTATGTCGCCATGCGCGCGCTGGGCTGGCCCGATGCGTTCCCCGGCACCGACTATGCGCTGCGCAAGGTGCTGGGCGTCAGTACCGTGCGCGCGATGCACGAGCGCACCGCGCAATGGGCGCCGTGGCGTGCCTACGCCGCCATCCACCTGTGGCATCGCTATGAAACGATGAAGGACGCGGCCAGCGCCGTGGCCGAACCGGAGACGATCACATGACCAGCTATCGCCATATCGACAGCCCGCTCGGGACCATCCTGCTGCGCGCGCAAGGCGCCCACCTGACCGGCCTCTTCTTCGCCGGGCAGAAATACCACCCCGCGGGCATTGCCGACAGCCGCGACGTGCCGCCGGCCGATGCCGCGGTGCTCGACCGCGCCGCGTCGGAACTGGCCGAATATTTCGCCGGCCGCCGCGATACCTTTACCGTGCCGGTGCACTTTGCCGGCAGCCCGTTCCAGCAGCGCGTGTGGGAGGCGCTGCTGGCGATCCCCTGCGGCGAGACCGCGTCGTACGGCGAACTGGCCCGCACCCTGGGCCTGCCGCCCACGCATGCGCGCGCAGTCGGCGGAGCGGTGGGACGCAACCCGCTGTCGGTGATCGTGCCCTGCCATCGCGTGCTGGGCAGTGCCGGTGCGCTGACCGGCTACGCCGGCGGCATCGAGCGCAAGCGCGCCTTGCTGCAGCGCGAAGGCATCGGCACCACGCCAGACTAATCGCGCGGGCTGCGCTGCCATGCCGCGCCTGTTCATCGCCGTGGAAGTCCCGCCCGCGCAGGCGGCATGGCTCTTGTCGACCCTGCCGCCAGCGCACGGCGTGCGGCCCGCAGCGCCAGAGCAGATCCACCTGACCCTGCACTTCCTGGGTGAGTGCAACGTGCCTGGCGCAGCGCTGGAGGCCGCGCTCGACAGCGTCCGCGCACCCGCCTTCCTGCTTCAGGCAGCCGGTACCGGGCGCTTTCGCAGCGGCCAGGGTTCGGTGCTGTGGGCAGGCCTGGCGCCAGGTCCCGGCCTGGACGCGCTGCGCGTGCTGCACGCCGATGTCGGGCAGGCGCTGGCCGGGGCCGCGGGCATTACCCCGGAGCGGCGGCGCTTCCATCCGCACCTGACGCTGGCGCGCTGCAAGCCGTCGGTGCCCGAAAGCGTGCTGCGCGCCTGGCTCGATACGCACCGCTCGCTGGCCAGCGAGCCCTGGCACGTGCAGCGGCTGGTGCTGTTCGAAAGCCGGCTCGGCCCGCAAGGCCCCCAGCATCTCGTGCGCCAGGCCTGGCCACTGACGCAGGCTGGCCCTACGCCAGGTTGCTGAGCCCCAGCGCCACGCCCAGCCCGCACAAGGCCGAGCCGATGGTGCGGTCCAGCAGCCGCTGGCGCCGCAGCATCGCCGCGCGCAGCGCCGGCGCGGTGAACACGCACGCCACCAGGCTGAACCACGCCAGGTGCGCCACCGACATGAATCCGCCATAAGCCCATTGCACCGGCACCGACGTGTGCGCATCGACCACCTGGGTGTAGGTGCTGACCACGAACAGCGTGGTCTTCGGGTTCAGCGCATTGGTCAGGAAGCCCATGTGCAGCGCCGCCCACGGCGGCAGCGTGCGCGCACCTTGCAGGTCTACTGCCAGGGCCTCGCGGTTGCGCAGCGTCTGGATGCCGATCCAAACCAGGTAGGCCGCGCCCAGCATCTTCACCACGGTCAGCACGCTCTGTGCATGGGCCATCAGTAGCGCCACCCCGAACATCGTATAGAGCACATGCACCTGCACCCCCAGCGCGATCCCGAGGGCGCTTAGCAGGCCGGCGCGGCGGCCGTACAGGTAGCTGTTGCGGGTGACCATGGCGAAGTCCGGGCCCGGACTGACAACGGCCAGCACGGTCACGGCGGCGACCGCCAGGGATTCGGCGATTGGGAGCATTTTCTGTCAGATTACGTTGCAGTTATCCGGAGATCGCCACATCGGGAGATCCGGGCGTACCCAATTCTGCATGTCGGAAAGCGCCGCCACAACCGATATATACTCGCGCAATTACGTGAGAAAAACTGACTGATGCACTGGCTGGGCTGGATCCGATTCTTCGAGGCCGCGGCGCGCCACGAAAGCTTTGTCCGGGCGGCGGAGGAACTGCACCTGACCCATGGCGCGGTCAGCCGGCAGATCCGCCAGCTCGAGGACACGCTGGGCGTGGCGCTGTTCGAGCGGCGCAACCGCGGGGTCTTCCTGACCGAGGCGGGGCGCACGCTGTTTGCGGCATCCACGCAATCGATGGAGGTGCTGGCTGGCGCCGCCGCGCGCATCCGCACGCAGCCGCCGGGGCGTGCGCTGGTGCTGTCATGCGAGCCGACCATCGCCATGCGCTGGCTGATCCCGCGGCTGCCGCGCTTTGCCGCGCGCCATCCCGATATCCCGCTGCACCTGATGGCCGCGGGCGGGCCGATCGACTTCACCCGCAGCGGCGCCGACCTGGCACTGCGGCGCAATGACTTTGCTTTCGATGCGCGCTGGCATGCGCGCGAGGTGGCGCAGGAACGGGTGGGGCCGGTGTGCCGGCCGCAGCTTGCGCAGGGGGCGGCCACGGTTCCGGCGCGGCTGCATACGCGCACGCGGCCCGAGGCATGGCAGCGCTGGCAGGCGGTGCGCGGCGATGCCGCCCCCGCCGTGCAGTGCGACGGCGACGCCTGGTACGAACATTTCTACCTCAGCCTGCAGGCCGCCGCCGCAGGGCTGGGCTGGGCCATGGCCTCACAGCTGATGGCCGCCGACGAGATCGCCGATGGCCGGCTGGCGGCTCCGTTCGGTTTTGTGGCCGACGGATCGGCCTATCATTTGTTGTCGCCCGCGCCGTTTGAACACGACACGCGCCGGCTGGTGCTGCTGGCGTGGTTGCGCGAAGAGGCGCAGGCAACGCTTGCGGCGCCGCCGCCATCGCCCCCGGACGCCTGAAAGCGGCGTGCGCGCTACCCCCCGGAAGTCTGTGCTCAAGTTCTGCCACAGTTCTGCCGAAGTGAGAGCATGCGTCTTGCCGGGCATTGGGACACGCGCTTAACATGCGCGCGGCCGGCAGGCCGAAGCCCCCCGTACCCGGCGATCCCAGCCACTCCAGATGTTGCGTGAATCCATGAATCAGCACGATGCCTCCGGTCCAGCCGATAACGGCGCCGAATCCGACATTGAGCCGGCGGATGACCGTTATCGCCTGACGCACAACTCGCAGATCGGCACCGTGCTGCGCGACCTGTCCTGGCAGAAGTGCATGCTGAGCGTGCGCACCCGCACCGGGCACCAGTTCGTCACGTCGCTCCTGCACGTCGACCCGGTCAACCGCACCTTTGTGTTCGACTGGTGCAATGCGGAACCCGAGCGGATGTCGCTGATGACCTCGGATGAAAATGCGTTCTCGGGGCTGTTGCGCGGCGTGCCGGTCAACTTCGTGGTGGGCCGGCCGGCTGCCACGCGCTATGAGGAAGGCCCAGCCTTCGTGGTCGAATTCCCTGAGAAGCTCTACCACTTCCAGCGCCGCCGCCATTTCCGCGCGCGCACGCTGGTGACCAGGGGCTACCGCTGCGAGATCCACATGTCGGACAAGACCGTGCTGGGGCTCGATATCGCCGACCTGTCGCTGTCGGGCGTGGGGCTGCGCTCGAAGACGGTCTCGGCAGAGCACCTGCCGGTCGGCACCACGGTCGGCAAGTGCCGGCTGGATTTCCGCGAGCTGGGCAAGCTTGAGCTGGACCTGCAGGTGGTTGGCCACTGGCTGGTGGGCCATGACGACAGCGCCATCCACCATTTCGGCTGCGCCTTCATCCATCCGGACGGGCGCATGGAGAACTTCCTGCAGCGGCTGGTATTTGCGCTGGAACTGGCGCACCGGGGCTGATGCACCGTAGCCGAGGCCGCGCAACCCGGGCCCGGCTTACCTCAATCCCGTGCGGCTGCTCGGGTAGTTAGCTGACTAGTCAGCGGCCATCAGGAGCCGATCAGCCGGCCGATTGCCGCCGCGGCTTCGCGTATCGGCGGCAGCAGCCGCGAGATCATCTCCGCTTCGGAGACACGCGCGGCGCGCACGCTCACGCTCAGCCCCGCCAGCACGATGCCAGAGGCCGAGCGCACCGGCACCGCCATCGCGCGCAGGCCCGGTTCCAGCTCTTCATCGACGATCACGTAGTCCACTTCGCGGGCGCGCTCGAAGCACGCTTCCAGCTCCTGGCGCGAGACCTTGGTCTGCAGCGTGCGCGGGCGCAGCTCGGCATGCTCGAAGAAGCCGTCCAGCACCGTGGCCGGCTGGTGCGCCAGCAGCAGCCGGCCGTTGGAGGTGCAGTAGGCCGGCAGGCGGCTGCCCATGCCTAGCGAATAGTTCAGCACCCGCTGTACTTCGGAGCGCACCAGGTACAGGATGTCGGTGCCGTCCAGGATCGCCAGCGTGCAGGTCTCGTGGATGCGCGCGCTCAGGTTGTCCAGGATCGGCTGCGCCAGGGACACCAGCGAGGTCGACGAGAAATACGCGTGGCCCAGGTGCAGCACACGCGGCCGCAGCGCAAACTGCCCGTCCTGCTGGCTGACGTAGCCGAGCTGTTCCAGCGTATAGAGGCAGCGCCGCACCGAGGCGCGCGACAGCTGCGTGCGTTGCGCCACCTGCGAGATCGTCAGCGGGCGCTTGCGTTCCGAGAAGGCCTCCAGCACGGTCAGCCCGCGCGCCAGCGACAGCATAAAGTTGGGATCGCCGGCAAAACTGGCGAGCAGGTCGGCCTGGGGCCGGGCAACGCGGACGGTGTCGGCCTGTGCATGGCCAAGACCGAGGGGGCGGAGGACGTCCATTGGGAGGCGGGGTTGTCTGGGCTTTGTTCGATAATCGCGCAATGTTAAACCGGTCGGGCGTCGGGGGCCAGCACTGGTTTCATGCTGCGCTGCATCAACGCTCCCGCCGCCGGGTCTGCCGCTCCGCGATTTCGAACAGCGCCATGCCTGCCAGCATCGCCGCGACAAAGCCCCAGGCCTTGGCATAGCCGGCACCCAGTGCCACCAGCGCCGGGCCCGGGCAGAAGCCCGCCAGGCCCCAGCCCACGCCGAACGCCGCGCTGCCCAGCACCAGCCGCGGCGTGACCGCGGCCAGCGCCGGCCACTGCATCGGCAGTCCCAGCCAGGAGCGCTGGCGCCGTCGCGCCAGTGCGAAGGCCACCACCCCCACCAGGATCGCGCCGGCCATGACAAAGGCGAGCGACGGGTCCCAGGCGCCGGCCAGGTCGAGAAAACCCAGCACCTTGGCCGGGTTGGCCATGCCGGACAGGATCAGGCCGATGCCGAACACCAGCCCGGCAAGCAATGAGAAGAGCGTGCCCATCGGTCAGCCTCCCAGCCAATGACGCTGCACCAGCACTGTCAGGAAGCCCGCCGCCATGAAGGTCAGCGTGGCGGCCAACGAGCGCACCGAGCCCCGCGACAGGCCACACACGCCGTGCCCGCTGGTGCAGCCGCCCGCGTAGCGCGTGCCGATGCCTACCAGCAGCCCCGCCGCCAGCACCTCGCCCCAGCCGGCATCGATTTGCGCCGCCGGCATGGCATCGAACGCGCCCGCCAGCCATGGCGCCAGCAACAGCCCGATCACAAAGGCGGCGCGCCACGCGCTGTCGCCGTGCGGCAGCTTCAGCAGGCCGCCGACAATGCCGCTGATGCCGGCAATGCGGCCCAGACCCAGGATCATCAGCGCCGCCGCGAGGCCGATGACCAGCCCGCCGGCCAGCGACAGCCACGGCGTGAAATGGGTGAAATCAATCTGCATGGGAGGAGGCGCGCGAAAGGGGCGCGGAGCGGCCGCAAGTGCAGCCCGAGGCCCGGATTATAGGCGCCGCATGCCAGGCGGGCGCCCAAAAAAAAGTCGCCGCTGGGGAGCGGCGACCGGGGAAGGTCGTCATTCAAGAGGGGGTCTTGGTGACGTAAAAAGTATAGACATTTGAATTAAGACATTACATACAACTTTGGTAGGGTGCGGCGGGCTCACATTTGGTGGGTGCTTATGCTGGCCGGTTCAGAAGGGTTTACCCAGGAACAGGTAAAAGCTGTATGTGCCTGCGGCGGCGCGGCCATAGGCCAGGTAAAGCGGGCCCAGCGGACTGTCCAGCGCCAGGAAGACCGAGCCGGACTTGAGCAGCCCGGTCGGACTCCCCGGCACCAGCGGGTCGCCCATGCGGCCCGCCTCCAGCGAAAAGCCTGCGTACACGCCTTGCAGCAGGGTCTGGCGCGCCAGCTTGTTGTAGTACACCAGCCGCGCAAACTGCATGTTGCCGCCCAGCAGCTGCCCTGTGGCATAACCGGATTGCTGCAGGAAGCCGCCCCACTGGAACAGGTCATAGCGCGGCAGCGGCTTGCCGCCGATATTGCTGCCGACCTTGAAGGCCAGCGAGACCGTGTTGTCGCCGAACGAGTGGGCATAGATGCCCTCCGCCTGCGCCTTGACATAAGCCTGGTCGGCACCCAGCCCCGGCTGCGAGCCGTAGATGTGCAGCCGGGCCGCATAGCCGAAGCGCGGGAAGTCGACGCTGTCGAGCTGGTCGAACAAGAGCCGCCCGGTGATGGCGCCGCGCCGGATATTGCCCGGGCCTGGCGACAGCGACTCGGGGCCGGTGCTCAGGGTGGCGTGTTCCGTGCCGGTCTGCACGCCCACGCGCAGCTCGCCGTACTTGGTGAACTGGCTGCCCGCGTCCAGCGCGATGTCAAAGCGGCGCAGGTCGTAGGTGGCGATGCGCGTGCTGCCCTGGAAGACATTGACCGGGCGCCGCTCCAGCTCGATGCGCGGCGCGATAAAGAAGTACTGGCGCGTATCCAGCGGCTGGTAGAACTCACTGATCAGCGACGAGGTCTGCCCCACCTGCGCATCGGTGCGCCATTCGGCGCCAAGCGCATTGAGCCAGGTGCGCCGGTAGCTGCCCACCAGGTTGAAGTAGGCATCGCCGCGGAAATCCGAGCTCAGCCCGAGCCCGAAGCGCAGGTAGTCGGGACCGTAGGATTTCTCCACCGCATTGACCGCCAGCACGCGCTTGCCGGGCTCTTCCAGGATGCCGTAGTTGACGTGCTCGAAGTCGCCGGTGCCGAACAGGCGGCGCATGTCCTGGTCCAGCGTGGCCTGGTCGACCGGCTGCCCGGGCTTGGTTTCCATCACCGCGGTGGCGTAGTCCGGGTTGACGCGCTGCAGCGGCGCCAGCCGGATCTCATCGACCGGGCGGGTGTCGGGCGGCTGCACCGCCTGTTGTTTGGCGCGCAGTTGTGCATATTGCGCCGGCGGCAGCGCCAGCGGCGCGAGGCGGTCGGCGACCTTGCGCGCGGCAGCCTCGCCGATGGGGATGGTTGCCGGCAGGTGGTCGAAGTCGGTCGCGGAAAAATCGCCCAGCGCCGGCTCGATCAGCACGTCGGTGGGCCGCAGCGAGGCCAGCGACGCACGCACGTTCTGCTCGGTCAGGATATTGAGCATCTGGCCGGTCACGCCGATGATCGAGGTCAGCTCCTCACGCTTCATCAGTGGCGTGCCCAGGTTCACCGCTATCACGATATCGGCGCCCATCCTGCGCGCCACGTCCACCGGCAGGTTGTCGGTCAGGCCGCCGTCGACCAGCAGCCGGCCCTCGTACTCGGCCGGCGCCACCGCGCCCGGCACCGACATGCTGGCGCGCATCACGTTGGCCAGCTCGCCCTGGCTGAACACCACCGGCGTGCCCGCCACCAGGTCCGTGGCCACGGCGCGGTAGGGAATCGGAAATTGGTCGAAGTCCCGGTAGCCGGGCACCTTGGCCAGCTGGCGCAGCACGGTCTCCAGCTGCACGCCCGAGACCGCGCCCTTGGGCAGCAAGAGCCCGCTGGCCTGCACCCCGATCTCTGGCGTGAACAGGTTGGTGAAATCGTCCTGCTTGCGCCGGATGGTCAGGTCCTGGCGCGGCGGGCGTTCCTTGAAGATCTTGTCGGTGCTCAGGCCGCCGACCAGCCGTTCCATTTCGGCGGGCGCCATGCCGGTGGCATAGGCGCCCCCCACCAGTGAACCCATGCTGGTGCCTGCAATGCAGTCGACCGGGACGCGCATCGCCTCCAGCACCTTGAGCACGCCGATATGCGCCGCGCCGCGCGCGCCGCCGCCCGAGAGCACCAGGCAGATGCGTGGGCGCGCGCCCGCGGCCCGCTGCG